>NZ_JBHIOT010000094.1:0-3022 GCF_042195745.1 Bartonella sp. AP7XZML | reverse complement strand
AAAGTGAAAAGATACAGGCACTAAAAGAAGATGTTCAATCACGCGACGAGGAAGTTGAAAGACTAACACAAGAGCTTAAGCAGCGTGATGAAGCAGTAAAAGCGCCGCTTCATAAGAATAAGAAGAGTAAGAAGAAGGGGAAGTGAGGAGAGAAAGATGGAAGATGTAATGTCATTTGTCATAGGTCATATCATCAATAACATTCCAATTATTGTGGTCTCACTGTTTACTTTACACTATTATTTCAAGGCTTCTGACCTACAAGAACAGATAGATGAACAAGATGAAATAATTAGGGAAAAGGACACAATAATTAAAAATCAAGAAACATTAATCAATAAACATGTAACTTCTATTGATGGACAGATTGCAAGTTTACACAAAAAAATAGAAAGAATTAAACCACAAGATATACAGTTTAATCAGCAATTTCAAAAAACATTTCCCATGTCTTTAATCCGTCGAAGCTAACAGGACAAAAGCTCACTTCGATTGTTTTCTTTGGATTATACAGTGCAGTATGCCTTATGAAAAATTCAGGGTCAACTATATCATTTGAGCTTAGAGGGGAAATACATAGTGTTAATGACAACTCACTGCGGCTTTTTAGATTAAATAACTCTAACAACTGTTCTGACGGTGGATTTATAAAACGTCCCTTTTTAGAATATTGTATACTACGTTGCGGTTTTATCAAATTTCTTTCGAAAGAGATACATTTAGGATCTATTCTAGAAAATCCAATAGAAATAGGATTACATACCATAGCAGCAATAAGTTCAAAAGGGCTTTCTTCAATAAGACGTATTTGTTTGATTCTAATATCTTTTTTTGTAGGATTTTTAATGATTAAGGGTATAAAAATTAAGGGGATTTTACGCGGTTCTTTACGCTCTAACCTTGGTAGAAATATTATTGGATCACTTGTCACAGTTAGCTTTTGTTCTGAAGCTTTTCTTCTTTTACAAAGTTTAAAATACTTAAACAAAAAACCTCCAATACTGATAAAAAGCGTAGCAATAATGGTAGATATGACAGGATTGTTATTAATCCAATGCCAAGCATTTTCTATTTCATTAAGCATATTTCATACGCCTTTCTCTTTCTACTTTTCAGAAAAAAACAACCTTATAAAACACGTTTTGTATGGAGATGCGCGGTGAATAACACGATTCTTTGTTTTGATCTAGGTACGAAGATGGGGTGGGCGATACGTGGAGGGGACGGTAGTATCATAAGTGGTACCATTAATTTTTACTCCCGTCGTTTTGAAGGCGGTGGAATGCGTTACTTGCGTTTTAAGCAATGGCTATCAGAAATAAAGCAGACAGCCGGTGGCATTGACGCGGTGTATTTTGAAGAGGTGAGGCGTCATAAAGGTACAGATGCAGCGCATGTTTACGGTGGTTTGTTAGCAACGTTAACGGCGTGGTGTGAACATCATCAGATACCGTATGAGGGGATACCGGTAAGTACGATTAAGAAAGCGACGACAGGCAAGGGGAATGCGTCGAAAGAAGAGATGATTAAGGCGGTGCGTGCAAAAGGGCACAATCCGAAAGATGATAACGAAGCAGATGCTTTAGCAATTTTATATTTAGTTAAAGAAAGGGAATTGGGGTATGTCCAGTAAATTANAGATACCGTATGAGGGGATACCGGTAAGTACGATTAAGAAAGCGACGACAGGCAAGGGGAATGCGTCGAAAGAAGAGATGATAGAGGCAATGTGTATTAAAGGACACAAGCCATGTGATGATAATGAAGCAGATGCTTTAGCAATTTTATATTTGGTTAAAGAGAAGGAGATCTTAGAGTGATGTCCAGTCATAAAGTAGCGTGTGCAAATTTTAGTACAGATCAGTTTTTAAAAGAGCTTACAAGTTTAAAAGCGACAGAGAAGGCTGTTTATACAACACTTGTGTTGCTAATGAATAATAGAAAAGCGCCTCTTATCAATTATGCGTCTTGTTTATCGGGTTGGTGTGGGTGTTCAGTGCAAACGTTTAAAAAGGCGTTAGAAACTTTAATAATGATGGGTCTTATTACGCGTTTAGAGAATAGGCGCTTATGGCATAAGTCATTAGCTTTTGATCAAAGTGTTCAAAGAAAATATTCAGAAAGAGCTTCAAAAGCCGCTTTAGCAAGGTGGAGTAAGAAAAGAGAGGAGGCAATACATGTCAACTAAGTTGCCATGGACGAGGCTTTTTGCAGACAAGTGGCTACTTGATCTTGCATATTTGCCAGCTTTTGAAGGTTTCATATATGTTAAGTTGCGCTTTCAAATGCTTCGCACAGGAGAGCCGCTTACGAATAATTTTAAAGTGTTATCTTTATTGGCTGGCTGCTCAGTAAAAAAATTTCAGAAGGCATTAGATCTTTTATTAGAAACTGGACATATCATTTGTTTAGAAGATGGTCGGTTGTGGAACCCAGATGTTGAATTAGAATTAAATGATAGCAAAGAGAAATCAGAAGCAGCAACAAAAGCAGCTCATTCTAGATGGCATAAAACAAAAGGTAAAAATGACAATAATCATATAAAAGAAAACGCATATGCGGATTGCATGCAGAGCGCATACGATGCGCATAGTGTTGCGCAATGCGAACGCAATGCCATTAACAATAACATTAACATATATAAAAAAAATAAAACTAACGTTTTATTAAAAAAAGAAACTGAATTTGAAGATTTAGAAACAATCGATTTGGTTGACGAGCCAATCGAGTGTGATGTTGAAAGCCAATCAGAACAAATCGAAACGTTAGAAACCAACCAACCAATCATTCACGAGCAAGAGAACGTTCCCAAAAAAGCAAAACGAGTGCAAGCTAATCGCGGTTGTCGATTGCCTGCGGATTTTGAACCCGATTACGATTTTGCAATCGAAGAGGGCTTGCCTCCGGAGCGCGTGAAAGTCGAAATCGCAAAGTTTCGAGATTACTGGCGTTCAAAAGCCGGAGCAAATGCAACCAAAACGGATTGGCAAGCAACATGGCGCAACTGGGTACGCAAGGCAAT
>NZ_JBHIOT010000093.1:0-1667 GCF_042195745.1 Bartonella sp. AP7XZML | reverse complement strand
GTTTACGGTTATGCACATGTTTACGGCAATTCTCGTATTTATGGCAAAGCAAAAGTTTTCGATGAACCATGCATTTACGGTCATGCAGAAGTTTACGGTGATGCATATATTTGCGGTGAACCGCACGTTTTTGATAATGCAGAAGTTTATGGTAATGCACAAGTTTACGAAGAGCCATACATTTACGATAGGGCGCGTGTTTACGGCAATGCAGAAGTTTCCGGTGATGCGCATGTTTACGGTCATGCAAAAATTTACGGTGATGCATGTGTATGTTGGGACGACTGGATTGATGGCGATAAAAGAATCTCAACTGGAGAAAAGACCAGATGAAAAAATACGAACTTACTGATGAAAAAATTGTGTTTGATGGAAGAACTCTTCACCGAATTAGAGCATTAAGAGACTTTGGATATGTCAAAAAAGGTGACCTAGGCGGTTTTATAGAAAAAGAGAGCAACTTAAGCCATAAGAGAGACTGTTGGATTTTTGGCAATGCACAAGTTTACGGTGATGCCAAGGTTTATGATGATGCGCGGGTTTATGGGAATGCACGCGTTTATGGCAATGCACAAGTTTCTGATTATGCCGAAGTTGGTGGTGCTTCTGTTGGAGATAATGCCAAGGTTTTTGACTATGCGCGGATTTATGGGAATTCTGTTATAGGGGAAAGTGTACACGTTTACGGAAATGCTAAAATTTACAATCAAGCATATATTTGCTGTCGTGTAAACATTGCTGGAAATTGTAAAATTAGTGGCTCCACCGTAATCGTAGAACGTGAAAAATAGTAATCATGGAAAAGAAATACGAACTTACTGATGAAAAAATTGTGTTTGATGGAAGAACTCTTCACCGAATTAGAGCATTAAGAGACTTTGGAAGAGTCAAGAAAGGTGACCTAGGCGGCTTTATAGAAGGTGAGAGCAACTTAAGTCATGAAGGAGACTGTTGGGTTTATGATGATGCCATGGTTTATAGCGGTGCAAAAGTTTACAACAATGCCAAGGTATTTGATAACTCAAAAGTTTGTTATTTTGCAAATATTTATGAAAATGCAACAATTCATCATAACGCAAAAATATATGGTGGTCGTATTTTTGGAAAAGCACATGTTTACGAAAACGCAAGTGTTCATTGCAATGCAGAAGTGTATGGTAACGCACACATTTACGGAGATTCAGAGGTTCGTGGAGGCAGTATTATCACAACGAGCGAGAGAAGATAATTATTATGTATAGATATGAAATTAAACCTACTTTGTGTTCGCAGTTAGTTGTGAGAAATACCCACAATCCAAGTGAACTTTGTATAACGATCTCTGGAGATAAGGGCGAGCCCTATGTAGATACCATAATCTCTAAAGACAAAATAGATGCCTTCTTAAGTGAAGAGAATATCGTGCCAATGGAACTCATAGGATCGCAATGCTTTGCATTTTCATACGAATTCAGACCGTTTGCATGCACTAGATTTGAAATGATACCACCCAATTCAGATGAATCTTTCTTGTTGACGCTATATTCTGATCATTGTGCATATATAAAACGCATTCCAATTGATCGGATTGTACAACCTGTAAAGACAAAACTCTAACACCCCAAAACCAGCCTTTTAACAGATGCGTGATTCACGCCACGGGTGAATTGCGCGCAATGTAGGAAATC
>NZ_JBHIOT010000092.1:0-1701 GCF_042195745.1 Bartonella sp. AP7XZML | reverse complement strand
TTTTTAAATCATAGAAAGCTTTGATGAGGGCTTTTTTGAATGCACGCACCGTATCATTGTTACGCATATAGGTCATGAGTAAAGTTGCTTGTGGTTCATTGAGGATAGCAACTTCTCTCTTTTGACCACCTTTACCGTCTCTTTTACTCACTTGGATTTCAAATCCAAGTGAACCAAACTCTTCAAAATCCTTACGATTATTGCGTACTAACTGTATAACTGTTTTATGCGTATTACCCACACCCTCTGCAATTTTTAAAGAAGTTGTAACAGCAATACCAGCATTGCTGATTGTCACTAAATTGTTCATGATGAACTCCTAATGGTTTTAATGTCTCTATTGACACCCCCAAGGGTGCCGGGCGTTAGAAACACGGCCATTAGTCCGTCGCTATGTCTTCCCCTCGTGAGAAGGTATTGTATAGCATAGCTACACCCGACAAAATCGTTATATGCCAATAATAGCATAAAAGACAATCAGTATTTTAAATGCATGGGAGAGATCTTACGTGACCTATCCGCTAATGGTTTAGTGTTTCTAGCACTTGTGATTCGATTAACATGAGGGTTTATTAGTGTCAATATGCTTTTAAAAAATTATTTTACATATTGTTGTTTTCAAAGGATCGCATTTGAAATGCTACCCTTTACTGTTCACTCGCATTTGAAATGCGAGTGAACCAAAATCCTTATGATTTGCTGTTTTAAAGGGTGCGATTTCAAATCCAACCCTCATTTTTCCCATTCATTTTAATTCACCCCTCATTTAAAGGAGCATAAAGTATGGCAATAGGTTTTCTACACGGTGTTGAAGTCGTTGAAGTTGACGACGGCACCCGCCCCCTTCGCGCGGTTCAGTCTGCCGTTATCGGGATTGTTGGCACGGCGCCCGATGCCGATGACCAAGCATTTCCCCTTAACACACCCGTTTTGGTAACGGGTTCTCTTTCACAAGCCGCTAAACTGGATAAAACGGGTAAGCGTCAAGGCACCCTACCCAATGCCCTTGATCTTATTTTTAAACAAGTAGGAGCAATTGTCGTTGTCGTACGCGTGCACGAGGGTGACAATGAAAATGCAACACTCACCAATGTTCTAGGTGGTGTGAATGCAAATGGCGCTTATGAAGGCGTCCACGCTTTGATTGGCGCACAATCAATTCTTGGACAAACACCACGCATTCTTATTGCCCCAGGTTTTACGCACAAACGCCCTATAAGTCTTAGCAAGATTGATGTGATAAACCAAGGAAGTGGTTACACTCAAGCAACTGTTAAAATTGCCGGCGGTGCACAAGCAGAAGCAATCCTGAAAGATGGAAAAGTAACGTCTGTTGTCATTAAGGACAGTGGCTTTGATTATCAAACCGCCCCAAATGTGACGATTGAAGGAGATGGCACTGGTGCGACAGCCAAAGCCGAAATCAGTACAACCTCTAATCCAGTAGCGGCAGAACTCATTGGCATTGCTGAACGTCTGCGTTCTATTGTGGTGCTTGATGCACCAAACAGCACAGATGAAGCAGCCCTTGCCGCAGCAAAGGATTTTGATTCAAAACGCGCCATTATCATTGACCCTTTTGTAAAGGTGAATCGTGATGGAAAAATTGTAGAACAGCCAGCAAGTGCGGCAGTTGCTGGTGTCATTGCTAAAACTGATTTTACACACGGTTTTTGGCATTCTCCTTCAAACAAAGTGATT
>NZ_JBHIOT010000091.1:0-4196 GCF_042195745.1 Bartonella sp. AP7XZML | reverse complement strand
TGTGTTTCCGTAAGTATAGAGGAAGAAACCGGTTTGTTTTTCCTCTTCTTTTCCTAAGACGGATGTTCTGATATTGGCTAAAAGCGCGTTTTGTTTAGCTATATCGGTTAATCCACTGTAGAAGAGAGCATTTGGCATGACCAAATAGCTTGCTGTTTGTGGTACAGGGGCAACGGTAGGGATATTTGTTTCAGGATCAGGATTTGAACCAGAATTGGAGCCAAGCAGCTCGGGTTGTAAACGGAAATCCCAGAAATTTTCATTCTTTTCATCAAAGAGGTTTTGCGCAATATCGGCTTTGCCTTGGCTTGAGTCTGGTCCATAGGCACGTAGTGTATACATATCCGGTAAGCCACCTCTTGTGGTATAGCCATTTACCAGTTTGAAAGAGTTTTCTTCTGCTTTTCCAGAAACTTGAATGAGTGAAAGCCCCCGTACATTAGGAGCAGCAGAGATATTTGCTTGACTACTGTTCTTTTCTACGCGTCCTGAAACATAAACTGATGTGTTGCCAGAGACATCCCCATGGATCAAAAGCCTATCGGTTTTTTGATCGGCGATGGGTGCTCCATCACTCCATTGTGCGTTGAAGTAAATCTTTGCATCACCCGTTGCATTATAGACTTCTTGCGTGTTTGGTTTACCAGAACCTATATGCAATGTTTGGTAATGCTCTTCTGTTGGTTTCTCAAAAACAATGGAGCTGTTATCGAGATTAAGCGTGGAAATATCAGAACGAGATCTTTGAGCGATATCAAGGAGATTGCCATCATCATCTTTTTCATTGTTACTGATCTTCAACGTCCATTTTGTGTCGTTTTTCAGATCAAAGCGTGTTTGCCCATTTTCGTCATTTCTTACACCGCCTTGTAAGACAGAATGATCTGCGGTTAAAGTAAACATTTCAACAGGTTTTGTCTTCTGCTTTATGTTTTTGAATAACGTATCTGCAAGGATTTTTGAATTTTTGAGATTAATTTTCCCCATTGATTCATCGGTATTTATTCCAATACCATTTTCAACGATCAGATCTGTATTGGTCAAATTAACTTCACTGTTTTGCCAATCTTGTGGATTACTATTACTTAGGCCATTTAACTTATTTTTAGACAAATCTGCAAAATTCACCCCAGAAACCCCTGCTGTTGCAGAAGTATTTGCGAGATCAATATGTCCATTTCTGTTTATCTTTAGTGCAATTAGTGTTGCATCTATTTTGTTTTCAGCGCCATTGATCATCTTAATCGTGCTATTGGATGCGACAAGTCCAAAATCAACTTTTTCAATCGTTGTTTTTCCGTTTAATTCAATGACGCTATTTGCAGCAGCATTTACACCCATGCTGGGCAGTTCGATTCCCTCAATATTTGTTCTCTTCCCTTTTATCGTTAATTCTTCACTTGTGATTTTGCCTCCATCCGTTACATAAAGACCAAAGAGAGTCTTCGTAATCGTTGTTTTTCCTTTTAATTCAATGACGCTGTTTGGGCCCTCAGCTGATGCGCCTGTAACTGAACTTTCGCCATTTTCTGTGAGTGCAACATCTTTAACATTAATATATCCACCCAAAGTTGCATATAATGAATTATTACTCCCAGTAACAGTTCCTCCTGTCATGAAAATTTTTGATTGCTCACCAATGGCACTCAGCGCATTATGCTCAGATGAAATGATTTTCGCACCATTGTTTAAAGTAATGCTACTGCCGTTTTGAGCAATTATTGCTTCTCCTTTTGCCTCAAAAGATCCGCCGGTGATTGTTATTTGAGATTTGTTATCTGCTAAGATGCTGTTTTTTGCTTTCGTGACGGTTACATTATTTAAAGTGACAATACTTCCTTTGTCAGCACTTATTCCTTTATCCATAAGAAAGTCATCATTTCCGCTTGATATTTTTACATCTTTCAGCGTGTTTTCTTTGCTGGTGGTGTTAAGAAATGATGCACCTACTGCTTTGTCTCCTGTGACCTCAATCGATCCTCCGGTCATCTTGATTGTCGCATTATCACTTTCGGCTTTAACACCGATCGAAGCATTTTTAATTGTTGTGTTACCATTCAATTCAATAGTGCTGGAACCTCTTGCAAATGCACCGAATTTTGTTCCTTTACCATTTGCTGTGAGCACAACATCTTTAACATTAATATATCCACCAGCTTTTGTATATAATACACTATTGCTACCGGTAACAGTTCCCTCTGTCATAAAAATTTTTGATTGCTCACCAATGGCATTGAGCCCATCACCGTTAAGTGATGTGATTTTTGCCTTATTGTTTAAAGTAATGATACTACCGTTTCGAGCATTGATTGCTGTTTCGTTTGCCTCAAAAGATCCATCGATAACTGTTACTTGAGTTTGGTTATCTGCAAAGATGCTGTTTTTTGCTTTTTTAACAGTTATATTTTTCAAAGTGAGTTTACTTTTTTTTTCAGCTTTTATTGCGTTATAGGGTTCACTGTTTTCACTTGTTATTGTGACATTTTCCATATTTTCGTTACCAGCATTTAGCTGAATAGCGGTTTTATCAACATTGATAGAACCTCCTGTCATTTTGAATGTAGCGTTGTCCGATATATTAACGCCGTATTCATAGGAAGATTTAGTTCCAAGTGGAGCACCAATGATGGTATTGTCCGATAATTCAATCAAACTATCGGATCCTTTAACGGTGACAACGGTTGTAACAGATGGTAGTGTTGGAGAGGTACTCCCCAGCTTTAAATTCTTGCCGATGATTTTTCCACCCGTTTCTGCCCAAATATTCTCGTAGCTTTCTTTAGAGACTTCCATTTTTTTTCCATCAGAAACTTTAAGTTCTTCCGCTTGTGTGTTGTGGTAGGTCCCAAATAATAGAATTGCTGCAGTTGCTGTATACGATAAAAGAGATTTTTTAGACATTTATGTTCTCCTCACTTAAAACTAAGCTACAAATATTTTTTCTGTTTGCCATATCTCCACTTGTTATAAGAAGAACAAACAATATAAGAAAATAAATAATGGTCTATAAAAATATTCTTCTTGCTCACTAATTTTATAATTTACTTATAGTTTTATAATTTACTTATAGTCAAATTAAAAAACATAATAATTAATGTATATATTTACATTTAAGTCATATTATATTTATAGTTTTAGTTATTACGTGTTAAATATATAATTAAAAATATTAAAATGATATTTAAAGACAATATTATAAGCAAATGATCGTTGTTTGTTTGTACTTTTTAATGTTATCACAGTACTGTCATATATTTTGATGCATTAAGGAGAATAAAGGGGGGGACAGCATCGTTGGGAACAGCCGTCAGCAAAAATTAAAAAAGTTTACTTAATTTTAGATCTGAGGTGTTTTATATTGGATGTAATGTGTTTTATAAATATGCTAAAGAGTACTGATTGATGCTTTTATAAATCTTAGTTTCTTCTTGAGTATTTTGATAAAGTGGTTGATGTCTTTGTTTTTTGGGTGTATTTAATTAAATTATCTGCGTAAAGAAATATTTTGCAGTATGTTTCCTGTGTAAAGAGGAAAATAATAGTAGCTTGTGCTTTTTATCTACTTACGATAGTAAAACTTTACATTTTCTTTTTGCTTTGAGAAAAAGGGGAAGGGGATTTTATGAAGCAAGCGCGATTTATCAATAAACATATATGATTTATCAATAAATACATATAAGGTGTTTTTTCTGAAAGTTTTACTTTCACTTGGAGATGAAGCGCTTTGCGACATTTTTGTTTATGAGAGATAAATGCCATTCAATATCTAAGACAGCGTAAGGGGCAGATTTCTCAAAATCACTGAATTTATTCTCACCCTTAAGCATAACCACCCGCTTTAGTGCATATTTTCATTCTTTTGCGCAAAGACTGCTACACGCATTTCACGCTCCCCAATTCCAGCAAATTGGCAAGACCTTCCACAGCTGTCTTTTCAGGATTATAACGAAAGCGTTTTTTTGCCTGTGTACGAGCAACTACTTCAATCTGGTATGCATCAAAAACAATACCTAGCCTTGTCAATCAATAAATCTTGATGGAGATGATCTTGGGAGGATAAAGAACAAAAGCTATTCGAGCGATCTTTTTATGAAAGGGTGTCAAGAATAAAAAAAGGCAGCATATCGTGCTGCCTTTTTATTAAATTGAATAGAATGAATAGGCTTGCTTTTACAGCTTTGTGTTAAAACTGATAG
>NZ_JBHIOT010000090.1:0-5956 GCF_042195745.1 Bartonella sp. AP7XZML | reverse complement strand
TGATGTGTCTACAAATTCAGATCCAGATAGCTTTGAACAATGGGTTCAAAAAGCAACAAATCACTATCAAGCCGTACAAGATATACTAAAAGAAGCCCAATGCCTCTATAGACAGTACAATCTTCACGCAGCACTACAGTACCTCGTTATAGAAGATCAAACGCTACCATATCTTGTGAATTCATTACGTGTTGCTCTTAATGCGCTTCAGAAGCACTTTCATTAGACAATTCTCCAAATAAACTTGATAAACGCTATCATTAATACTACCCCTAATATTACTCCAATTATTCCAAAAATCGCTCCCAAATATTCTTTTATACCGATTAAAATTAATAACCCTAAAATTATTATCCCTATTGTTATATTCCACATAAAAAGTGCAATTATACCACCAATGAAACCACAAATTAGAAGTGGTATTCCACAAGTTATTAAAGCTATGTCTTTAATGTTATCTTGTAGACCATCTTCACGCATTGTTTTTATCATTATACATGACATGATAAAACTCACGGCAGATATAGCTAGCAATAGAGCAGCCACTTTTTCTTGTAGATCATTTCCTATAAGGTTAGAATTAAATATTATAAGTGTAGGAATCCATGGAACAAACGTTGGTAAAAATAGTACAGTGCAGTATGCAACTATTTCTTTCCCTTTTTTTCCTGCTTTTTTAATGGCATGTATTGCATTGAATAGCATTAATAAAAACAATGCTATCAAAACTCCAATAAAGCATAAATTTTCTATAATCATTATCTTCTCTTTTTTGACGATCCACTGTTTAGAACACTGCTTAACCGATTCCCTTTGAAATTATCAATATGTGTTATTTTTGTGTTGACAAAGTGTAGCAAATCGTATTTAATGACAATACGGCACTGGTCGTATTGTATCTAAATGAGGGTAAGATACAGTTCAAAATCCCCGCAAATGCGGGGTTTTTTATTATCTGGAGGGTGTATTTTATGACATCACAAAATACAGAACAGATTTCTCAAACAAAGAAAAAATATAAACCCCCTAAGGCAGGAATGGGGCGTGTCAAAGGTGTACCCAATAAGAATACACGCCTTTTGAAAGAGGCTATTCTTAAAGCTGCTGAATTGGCAGGCAATAAGTATGGGAAAGAGGGGCTAATCTCTTACCTCGAAAAGCAGGCAATAAGATGCCCTGCGGCTTATTTAGCGTTGCTTGGGAAGATCTTGCCTTTGCAAGTGACGGGGGAAGATGGGGGCGCGATTAAGATCATAGGGCGTGTAGAAATTGCTCCTTTAACAATGAATGACGACAAGACAGATTAAGATTGTACCAAAACTCATTCCTATTTTTGCAGGAGACGCTTTGGTACGAGCAGCTTGGGGTGGACGAGGGTCTGGGAAGACAAGATCATTTGCCTTGATGGCTGCTTTAAAAGGCTATCAATTTGGTATGCAGGGGATATCGGGGACCATTCTTTGTGCACGTCAGTTTCAGAATTCACTAGCAGAGAGTTCATTGGAGGAGATTAAGCGCGCCATTGAAGCCCATGACTTTTTAAGGGACTATTACAAGGTTGGAGAGGCTTCTATTAAGTCAAATGATGGTCGTATAGCCTTTCAGTTTTCTGGACTAGACCGTAATATTGCGAGCATTAAATCGATGGGGCGTATCTTGCTTTGTTGGGTTGATGAGGCAGAGCCCGTAACAGAGACCGCTTGGCAGACGCTTATTCCAACGTTGCGTGAAGAAGGTGAGGGGTGGAGAGCAGAGTTATGGGTGACATGGAACCCGTTGCGAGAGAATGCACCGGTTGAAAGGCGGTTTCGCTTTTCAGATAATGCGGCAATCAAGCGTGTAGAGATCAATTGGTCAGATAATCCAAAGTTTCCCAAGATCTTGAATGAAGCGCGGCTTGATGATTTGAGAAACCGTCCAGAAACCTATAAGCATGTATGGGAAGGGGCTTATCTTACAGCGGTTCAAGGCGCTTATTATCAAAAGGAAATGTTGGCAGCCGAGCAAGAGGGACGGATAGGGCGTGTTGCGCGTGATCCTTTAATGCAGATACGGGCTTTTTGGGATATTGGGGGTACGGGTGCTAAGGCAGATGCGACAGCGATATGGATAGCGCAATTTGTTGGTAGAGAGATCAGAGTGCTTGATTATTATGAAGCACAAGGGCAGCCATTATCGGAACATATCGGTTGGTTGCGTCAAAATGGCTATGAGAAGGCACTGATGGTTCTCCCCCATGATGGTGCGACCAGAGACCGTGTGCACAATGTGAGTTTTGAGAGCGCTTTAAATGATGCGGGCTTTGAAACACAGGTTGTTCCCAATCAGGGAGCAGGGGCGGTTAAGATGCGTATCGAGGCAGTGCGACGGATTTTGCCTTCAGTTTGGTTTAATGAGGAGACGACAGTAGCGGGGCGTAAGGCACTCAATTGGTATCACGAGAAGTGGGATGAGAAGCGTAATATTGGTTTAGGCGCCGAGCATGATTGGTCCAGTCATGGGGCGGATGCTTTTGGATTGATGTGTGTGGGGTATGAACAGCCGGTGCAGAAATACAAGAGACAAGCTTATAGCGGTAGAGAAGCTTATGAGAGCACGTCATGGATGGCAGAATGATGGATGATGAAGAGCATTTAGAGCAAGAAAGTAACGCATCAGATCTGTCGACAGAAGGTTTGTTTCGCAAGCTTGTGGGTTGGTACAAAGAAGATGTTGAGCATGTGAACAAATGGCGTGAACATGCAAGGGAGGATTTCCAATTTTACAATGGTGATCAGTGGAATGATCAAGATTTAGCGGCTTTAAAAGAGCAACGTCGCCCCGTTATGACTTTTAATCGCATTGCACCACTCGTTAATGCCGTTGTGGGTTCAGAAAGAAATAATAAGCGAGAAGTGCAATTTATCCCCCGTCAAATAGGCAAGGCATTGCCAAGTGAATTGCTTACGGGAGCTGCAGAATGGTTTAGAGATGTAGCACATGCGGAATACGCGGATAGTGATGCGTTCCAAGATGCTGTCATTTGTGGAATGGGCTGGACTGATACGCGGCTTGATTATGAGAACAGTATAGATGGTGAACCGGTCATTACGCGTTTAGACCCTCTAAAGATGGTTTGGGATAGCGCGGCAGTGCAACCGAATTTAACCGATGCACAACGCATGTGGTATGTCGACCGCAAGCCTTTGGAAGTAGCCAAGCAGATGTTTCCCAAAGCCCATTGGACAGAGCTGAGTGCAGATTGGGCAAGGGATGGGAGCTCTCATGAAGGTGTTCACCATAATGATCTTGATTATTACAGTGATGAGAAGGGCATTGATGTTGAAAACGGTCGTCGGATGGTCACGCTTGTTGAATGCCGTTGGTTTGAAAGCGAGCGATATTACAAGGCTCCTGATTTAGAAACGGGTGAATTGCGTGATTATAGCGAAGAGGAGTTTAAGCAATTACAGTGCATGATGCCCGATATTCAAGGGGCGGCTTTCAATAAAAAGGTTGTTAAACGCGCTTTTTTAGGCAGGAAATTGCTTGAATGCCCCGATCAACCTTTGGTTCCAGCGGGTCAATTGGGTTGGGAGTGTATCACGGGGTATTTTGACAAGATAGAACGACAATTTTATGGGGTTGTAAGACCGACAAAAGATCCACAACGATGGGCGAATAAATATTTTAGTCAAGTGATGCACATTCTCAATAGCCAATCCAAAGGCGGGATAATGGCAGAGCGGGGCGCATTTGAAGATGTGAGAGAAGCTGTAAAGAGTTGGAGCAGGGTTGATAGTATTACGGTTTTAAAAAATGGTGCTTTGGCTGGTGGTAAGATACAACCAAAACCCGTAGCGCAATTTCCAGCAGGCTTTTTCCAACTGTTTAATGAAGCCAAGGAAGCGATTAATCAAGTGACAAGATATTGATTTATAATGATAATCTAGCGTTATTCATAGTGAATTAGAGTCCCGAATACCGTAAGATTCTATCATTTCAAATCTGTTTATGTTGCATCAATCAAAACCACTCATTTGCACATAACAAGCGGGATGAGTGTGTGGATCAAATTTGTATAAGAAAGGACTAAAAATGGCTCTTATGAACCGTCTTAATGCAAGGTCTGTCGCAACATTGGGAGCTGGCAAATATAATGATGGTGCCGGCTTGCTTCTTCACAAACGTAAAGATGGAGGTGCTCAGTGGATTTATCGTTATACCATTCATGGTCGGCGCCGTGAAATGGGATTGGGAGCGTTGCGAGATGTCTCTTTAAAACAAGCCCGTGAATTGGCAACTGGGTGGCGTTCTGTGTTACGTGAGGGGCGTGACCCCATTAAAGAGCGCAATAAACAAAAGCGTGAGGCAATAAGTAATCTCCATTATTTAAAAGATATTGCTTTAGACACTTTTGAAACTCGTAAAGCTGAATTAAAAGGAGAGGGTAAAAATGGAGATTGGTTTTCGCCTTTACAACTTCATATTCTCCCCAAATTAGGCTGTCTGCCCGTTTCTGAGATTACGCAAATAGAGATACGCAATACGCTTGCCCCTATTTGGCATACAAAAGCTGCAACAGCTAATAGAGCTCTTATTCGTCTCAATATGTGTCTCAAACATGCGGCTGCATTAGGATTGGATGTTGATTTACAAGCAACAGAAAAAGCACGTGCTCTTTTAGGTAAACAACTTCATAAAACTATTAATAGACCAGCTATGGATTGGAAAGATGTGCCGGCTTTTTATAAAACACTTTGCGAAAAAACAACTATGACGAATTTAGCTTTGCGTTTGCTTATTCTTACAGGGGTTCGTACCAATCCTTTGTGTCATATTCATAAAGATCAAGTTGAGGGGGATATATGGACAATCCCTGCTGAGAATATGAAAGGAAGACGTGATGCTACAACAGAATTTCGTGTCCCTTTATCATCAGAGGCATTAGAAATTTTGAAACAAGCACGCCTTTTATCTCGCAATGAATTCTTTTTTTCTGCAACAGGTCGGGGTTCCCTTGGTGAGAAGTGTATGGCTACGTATATGAGAAAAAATAAACTTGAATCCTGCCCCCATGGTTTTCGCTCTAGTTTACGCAATTGGCTTGCTGAAACAACCGATGCCCCCTATGAGGTTGCTGAAACTATTCTAAGTCATACGGTAGGAGGACAAGTAGAGCGTGCCTATCGTCGTACTGACTATCTAGAGCAGCGCCGTGTCTATATGGATAAATGGGCGGCTTATGTCACTGGTCAATCTTAAGATATGGGGTGCATAACCCCATGATCTGTGGATAACTTTAGCTCTCTTCTCTCTCATTCTTTCTCAATAAGACTCATAATTTATCACATCAATAAAACTATGATAAAATACTGTTTTCTATAGACTAAATACCTTTCCAATGATTCAAAAATATGGTTAATAAATGCTTATGATTTGGTTCTATTTTTTATTATGAAAGGATTTTAAAATGACCGAAAATGATATTCTTTTAACTGACCGTGAAAGTGCAAAATTGCTTCATATGAGTGTCTCAACTTTCCGTCGTCATGTTACCAATGGCTCTCTCCCAAAACCTTTAAAATTTGGTTTTTTATCCCGTTGGTTACAATCGGATCTTTTGAATGTAATCGAACAAGCGAAACAGCAACGTTATAACGACGTGGCATAAAAAAACCTTGTCACGTAAGGACGGACAAGGCTTTCTCAAACTCATCACCTTAGAGCTAGCACAATCCGTCCTGTGACGCAACGTTATAGGATTAAAAATGATGTGTTCTTTTAAGAATGCGCAGGATATTACACGTGCCTTGCGTGGGGTTTGGCATGGGCGTTATGGAACCGCCCGTTGCCCTGCTCATGATGATAGGCTGCCTAGCTTATCCATTAAAAATGGACATGATGGGCGTCTTTTACTCTATTGTTATGCTGGTTGCTCTTTTAGAGAGATCATACAAGCGCTTATTAGAATTGG
>NZ_JBHIOT010000089.1:0-4404 GCF_042195745.1 Bartonella sp. AP7XZML | reverse complement strand
TTTCACATCATCAAAATCTCTTAAGGCTCTAATTCGAGTTAAGAAATGACCATCGATATATTCACAATCATCAATAAATTCGTATTTTTTTGCAGGCTCTTGTTGATTAACAGACGCGGTTTCATTCGCAATATTAGAGATAATGGGGGTGTTTTTTGAGATATTTGTCATAATTAAATCCTACATGATTTAGTGTTTTCAATTGACAGCCTATAAAGGCGCCGGGTGTTGAAAACACGGCATGTAGTCCGTTGTTATGCCTTCCTCATAAGAGTATTGTATAGCATAACCACACCCGACAAAATCATCATATATGCTAATTAGAGCATAAAAGATAGTCAGTTTTATAATAGGATTAGGTTTATCGCAACCTTTTCGCTACATGTTTAGTGTTTTCATCACTTAATTATTTATATAGCAAAATACGTATTTATTGTCAATTAATATTTTATCTTTTTTGATATTTTTTTGTATTTTTTAACTACGTTGTGTATTGATAATATCTTACGCTTATTAATTGCTTCTTTTATATTTATGTGCTTTTAAAGATATATTATAGGCTTTATGAAACGACTACGTATTTTCTGAATCTATACATTTATAATATTTAGAAACGCTCTCATAATGCGTTTTTTTAACTTTATAACCTATCAATTTTTTTACTAAATAAATTTTAAATTTTTTTGTGAATTTTGTTTATAACACATTTATCATTTGCACTATCTTAATAGGCATCGCGCTCTTATAACCAATGCAATTCATTTGCATTTTTGCTTTATTCAAACAAAGCTACTGTTTTTATGCATTCTCTATAGCTGTTATATGCTTTATAGCCATGGTGTTATTTTTCATTTTCATAAGAGAAACGATAAATAGGATATATGATAATTGCGATTTATAGACTGTTATGAAAATATCTAAAGAGAAATTGATCATTATAGAGATCAGTAAAATCCCTTTTAATAGACCGTGTCAGTGTTGTCAGTTTTGTCAGTTCCTTTTAGACCCTATAATTATTTTTTCAAATGAGTGAAAATAAAAGTTATTATATTTCAATATGTTAACATTTTAAAATACAACCCATATCGAAAACACAACCTTAAATACAATTAATAATATATATTTGTCAGTTATGTGTCAGTAAATTGAACTGACAAAAGTGATCATTTGAGTGAGTGATTAAAACGTGTCTTATGAAAAGCAACTGATTACGTTATCAAAATCCTTTTTATGAATTTTTATCAGTTCTTTTGAAGATATAAACTTATGATTTTAGAGAATTGATTACAACGTGCTTTATAAAAAGCATGTGATCCTTTAAAGCCTTTCAAAAGATAGCTTGTAACTTATAGAAATGCTATCAAGATCATTATGGTTATGAGTTTTGAAGGGGTTTTGAGTTTTGAGGGTTGCTGCTATTATGTAAAAAAACGATAAAAAGTAAAAACATTATATTTCAATGGGTTAATATTTTATAGACCTTAAAAAAACAACCCATATTGATAATACAACCTCTAAATTCAACCAATAATATACGTTTTGAGGGGGTTTTGACGGTTTTTACACCTTCAAAACCTATAAGTAATATAAGAAAATGAATATACATAACTCTCTTTAAACAAAGCTTTTGATAACAATAAAGCACTCATTTTAGATTACGGTATAATCTCTTAAAGGCAATGTAAAAAAATCTAATTTTATTTAAGATGGGATTTCTTAAAAGTCTTAAAGCAATCCAAATGAGAGTATCTAAAAGTGCAAATGATTTCTTTTTAGAATAACGCATATAAACACTCCTTTTAAAGATTAGATGTAAGCAATTTATAAAGGGGGTATAGATTATGGTTATAAGCTCTATACCCCTTATGAGTTATCATACCCATTATGTGAGCATGCTTTATAAATTATTCAGTTTCTCTTATTTCTAATTTTGGTAAGTTCTTAACGATTTTCATTGTTTCTAAACTTACGGTAATAACCCTTTGAAACAACTCTAGAGGGTAGGCAGGGTTTCCAACGGTTTCAACAGCATAGCGATTGGCATCATTAACAATACCACTCTTTTTATCAGTCTTAACGCATTGACGCCCCATAACCCATTCAAGAGCGGGTTTGCCATTGACAATATATTCATAAGCTTCAAGAGGGATATCTGTCATAGTGATATTGCTGTTATAAAAAACAGTTGATTTATCCTTTTCCTTACTATTCTTAATTTTTGCGAATTTCATTTCAGTTACATAATAGAATTTTTCGGGATTAGAGATCTTTGTTAATTTTGGATTACCCTTTTTAAAGGTCACTGGATAAGGCTCTACATCTTCATAATTCACGTGCAAATGACCCAGTTCACGCCCTGCTGTTACAAATTTCCAAAAATCATCAGCAGTTTTTACGCAAGGGATACGAGGCAGTTCTTTAGAGAGGTTATCAGCATAACGAGAGCGATAATCTTCCGAATGAAGTAAACCGTAAACATAATAGAATAGATCGTCCTTAGTGATAGTTTCATTAGGATAAGCTGCTTTAAAATGATCTAGACCTTCATCAGTAATGGCATCACGCTTCTGTAAACCAGCTGTTGTGTTTTTCTCTGTAGAATTTGCAAATAAATGGGATTGTTTTTCATTTTTACTTTTTGAAACCGTAGCATCTTCATAGATATATCTTGGAAAACATTGACCATTTTCTATTACCTTAAAATCAGGCACAGTCTTACTCATAAATACAGAAAAGTCTTTCATTGACCCTATACCGGTAACGTGTATTACTTTATTTTCAACTGCTTGTCCCATAGGAAATATATGCGGCATTTGAAAAACTGATTCATTAAAGGTGCGATTATAATAGAGCCACTGTCGTGTAAAAGGGCGATAAAGGCTTTGAATAAGGCAATTATTCTCAAATTTGGAAAATTTGCTTCTTACCAATTCTTGTTTGAGAGTAGTACTCCAACTGATCTTTGTAGCATCAATGTTAATGAAATTGTTTACAATTTTATTACGTGTTTTACGGTCAGCATGAGGACAGGTATCTTTAAAACTTTCTACTTCACTATTATAAAAAGTGATCATAGCACTCATATTTTGTATTAAAGCTTTATGGCTTGCATTATATGTCCAAGCGTCACGACTCGTTACGATACCACACGAAAAATTTTCAAAGAGCTTTTTATCATTACCTTTCTTATCACCTATAGCTAAAAAGGCGTTGAAACTGTCATCACGTTGACCAAGCCAATCACCATGTTTATCTGGTGTAATTATTTGCCAACCTTGTTTACTTCGTGTAATGCCATCAATACTCCTAAATTTTTCAATTATCGTGAGTTTTTCTTCTCTATTGAGATAGTCTCCAATATCACGAAAATATATCTTACCATGTTGTTGTGCATTTGGATTTTTTACGAGAATAGAGATAGCAATAGGGGCTCGAGATCCAGAACCAAAAATTTTACCACCTTCTTTTCGAGAAAGTTCTCCAGAAGTTCGTTGGTTACCCCGTAAATGGAAAATATAAAGGCTGCTAAATTCCTCAACGAGGCACTTGCGTAAACCATCCATAGCATGACCACTGATAAATCCTGCGTTCGTAACAAAACCAATAACACCACGGTCTTTTATACGGTCACTTGCCCAGCAAATTGCTCGTATATAGCTATCATAAAGTTTATTTCGATTTATTATTTTTGTTGAATTCGATATATATTTCTTACGAATACGATTATCTAATATAAAATAAGAGGTATTCGGATTATTATCATTAGCACTCTTTTGTCCAAAAGAATAAGGAGGATTACCAAAGATAACTTGGATATCCAGTTTCTTTTGATGTTCCAAATATTCACTGTTTTCTTTAAATAATTTTTGCAGAAGGTTCTTCTCTTCAAGCATCCGAAACGTATCAGTCAAACCAATATGCTTGAAAGGGATATATTCACCTTTCATGATACTATGATAAGTCGATTCAATGTTAATCGCTGCTATGTAATAGGCAAGCAAAACAATTTCATTGGCATGAATATCATGACGGAACTTATATTCCATATCCTCTGGTTTGATGAGATTGGATTGTAAAAGCCGTGTGATAAAAGTACCTGTTCCCGTGAAAGGGTCAAGAATAGAAACACCCCGTGAACCTAAGCTTTTGCCAAATTCATTACGTAACACATCATCAACAGAATGAATGATAAAATCGACAACCTCAACGGGGGTATAAACAATGCCAAGCCTATCTGTTGTCTTTTTAAATGCCTTGGAAAAGAAATCCTCATAAAGTTTGATAATAAGGTTTTGTCTTGCTTGGGGTTCGGTAATCCCAGAGGCGCGGAATTTTACACTGTTATAAAACCCTTGGAGTTCTAAAGACTCTTGCTTGATATCGGTTTTATCCAACTCAGCTAAA
>NZ_JBHIOT010000088.1:0-1309 GCF_042195745.1 Bartonella sp. AP7XZML | reverse complement strand
TGAAAAAGTATCCTCCCAACGATTCTAAAAAAGTGGGGGGAGTTATGATGCAAGAATGGATAGTTGATAAGGTTGTATTCTTATTGCACCGGATAAATGATAGTGCTGTATTTTTGCTGCACTGGATAAGTGATAATCTTACGATTGCTCCTATTATTGCTACGATAGTTACTGGAATGGTGACACTTTTTGTGCAACAACGAAGCTTAAAAAAACAACTTAAAATCTTCCAACGACAAACTATAGCATCAGAAACCCAGACAGCTATTCTATTAGAAGATAAAAAAGCACGAGATTTGGGACCATATTTGAAATTGAAGGCAGTATTCTTCCCACAAAAATATGAAGGCACTTCACGCGTTAGGGTGAAATTATGCATTAAAAAT
The DNA here is from genome assembly GCF_042195745.1 of Bartonella sp. AP7XZML. Taxonomy (NCBI): domain Bacteria; kingdom Pseudomonadati; phylum Pseudomonadota; class Alphaproteobacteria; order Hyphomicrobiales; family Bartonellaceae; genus Bartonella; species Bartonella sp. AP7XZML. The sequence goes on along the minus strand of NZ_JBHIOT010000088.1, from coordinate 923 downwards.
CTTACTAGAGAAGATATAATGATAAGGAATATACGCATATCGAAAAAAAGTCCCTTTAAGTTTGTTAAAAATGCTTGCCCTTTCGTTAGATGGCCATCTAAAACTTCAGGTGAACACCTCGTCATTAAAAGAACAACTCCAAAGCTCATTGCTTTATGTCCCCAAAATATAAAATCAAATGCTTCATCAGAGTTCGCTTTGAATTTTTTTATTATACGTGCTAAATGCTACACTTTTTTAGATTTCATAATTAGCTGCCGTAAGCCTAATTCCCGCAACATTGCAAATTTTACACTTGACCACACTTCGATTGTTAACCCAGAGGAAACATTCACTGTTCATTTTTGGGCCTCATATCCACGCTCAAAAGATACATATGATGAATTTGGCTCTGAATATTCCTTTTTGGCTGATAATCCTCATTTGTGGTTTTTTTGATGCCAAAATTAAAAGCATTCTCCTGCAAAAGTAAAATCGATCAATCTTGGTTCTTCTTTTTTGTTAATTAAGCAAATGATTTTATTATTTAATTTATTAATTAGCTCCATTTGTGAAGCCAACTTTAATCTTTGTTCATACAGTGTCTTATTTTTTTGCTTAATTAAAGAGAATAGGTTTTCAAGTACTACTTGCTGTTGTTCAATTGACTTATCTCGCTCTGCAAGAGTGGCTTCATGCCATCTCATCCAACTATCAAATTTTGACTTATGCCATTCTTCTCGTTTTTTAAGAATTGTTGTGTGAGTTTCGTGTCGTTTCACAAGATCTTCTATGCTACAATCACGATCCGGTATCCGTACAAATTCTTTCACCAATCTATCTCCATTCTTCATTTTCGAATTACAACCTATTAATCTACAAAGCTGCGTATAGAGTTTCTTCAATATTCCGTTTCTCATGATCTTTCTCTTTAAACCTGTGAA
>NZ_JBHIOT010000087.1:0-1011 GCF_042195745.1 Bartonella sp. AP7XZML | reverse complement strand
CAGCATTAAGGAGACAAAGATGGCTGTAGAAAAGAAATACGAACTTACTGATGAAACAATTGAGTTTAGAGGGAAAACTCTTCACCGCATTCGTGCATTGAGAAGCTTTGGAAAAGTTAAAGCAGGTGATGTTGGTGGTTTTGTAGAGAGTGAAGGCAACCTCTCTCATGAGGGCGATTGTTGGGTTGGGAATAGGGCATGGGTTTATGGTGATGCACGTGTTTTTGGCAATGCCAAGGTTCTTGGTTTTTCTCATGTTTATGACAATGCCCGTGTTTATGAGAATGCCAATGTTCTTTTAGCAGCTGCGATTTATGGCAACGCCAAGGTTTGTGGTAATGCGCATGTATTTGGCAATGCCAAGGTTTGTGATGAAGCTGCGGTTTTTGGTAATGCTTACGTTTACGATAATATCCATGTTTATGGCAGCGCCAAGGTTTATGGCAACGCCAAGGTTTGTGGTTATGCCAAGGTTTGTGATGCTGCTAAGGTGTTCGGTCATGCCGTGGTTTATGGTAAGGCCAAGATTTATGGAAATGCATATGTTTGCGGCACTGAAGAATATGGTGGCGACAGAGTTTATATGTGTTCACATAATGCAAATGAAGCGCATAAGAATGATGATGGTAAGCCTCGTGTAGAGCTTATACCGCCGTTGGCACTGCTTGAAATTGGTAAAGTTTTAGAGTTTGGGGCAAAGAAGTACGGAGCAAACAATTGGCGTAATGGCATGCACTGGAGCAAGTTTCACGGTGCTGCTTTACGTCATTTATTAGCATGGTTTGGTGGAGAGCATAAGGATGCTGAGAGTGATTTATCACACTTGGCACATGCGGCTTGTTGTATTCTTTTTTTAATGGAATGCGAAGCACAACAGATTGGTCATGATGACCGCCCTCATAAAAATTAAAGGAGATAAAGATGAGTTCGAATGAAATTTTATGGATAGAAGTGGTTTCAGTTTTGCTCTTAAGCGGAGTGATGTTTTGTATTGCATTGCATTATCGCGCG
>NZ_JBHIOT010000086.1:0-41753 GCF_042195745.1 Bartonella sp. AP7XZML | reverse complement strand
ACTTTTATTTACGCGTCCCTCACTGTAAAAAATATATGGAAAATCAATAATTTATTTTGGATAAAAAAGAACATGGTGCCCAAAAGAGGACTCGAACCTCCACGCCTTACGGCACAGGTACCTGAAACCTGCGCGTCTACCAATTCCGCCATCTGGGCTTATAAAATTCATCTAAGCGCATGAAGCAACTCTGTCAATAAAATTATAGAATTTATTTTTTCAGCTTAAAACGATAGCATTGAACTTTTGAGAGAGATCATGATTTTAGAAGTTTAAGGTGTGAGGACTGTCTTTGATAAAATTGTTGAATCCGGATTAAATGTGTAAATAATCGGAATGCCGGTCGCTAATTCTTGAGATATAATTTCCTCACCGGAGAGACCTTCAAGCGCCATAATAAGAGCACGAAGAGAATTTCCATGTGCTGCGATCAAAACAGTTTGAGAGCGCAAAATATAAGGCTGGATATGGTAAAGATAATAAGGCCAGATGCGCGCACCGGTGTCGCGTAGGCTTTCTCCATTCGGCGGCGCAATCGTATAGGAGCGGCGCCACATTTGCACTTTCTCCTGCCCCCATTGTTGGCGTACTTCATCTTTATTTAAACCAGAAAGATCACCATAATTACGTTCATTTAATGCGGGATTTTTTATCACTTCTAAATCTGATTGTCCCATTTGCTCTAAAATGTGCTGAGCGGTTTTTTGAGCTCGCTGTAAGGCAGATGTATAAGCGATATCAAATCTCAAACCATATTCTTTCAGTTTTTTTCCTGCTGCTATCGCTTCTGCATGACCTTTTTCTGTTAAATCGGGATCTTTCCAACCGGTAAAAAGGTTTTTGAGATTCCATTCACTTTGTCCATGACGAATTAGTGTAAGTATGCGTCCCATTATAAATTGCCTCTATTCTATTGATTGTTTAAAATTCATCGTTCAATCCCAAAACATCGAACATTGAATAAAGACCGCTTTCATGATTTTGTGCCCATAAAGCTGCTTTTAATGCGCCATTGGCAAAGATAGAGCGTTCTTGCGCTGTATGTGAAAGAACAATGCGCTCATTGGAACCAGCAAAAATGACACTGTGTTCTCCAACAACTGTCCCACCACGTGAACAGGAAAAGCCAATGGTGCCTTTTTTGCGTTTACCTATATGACCATTGCGTTCGTTGACACGCACATTTTTAAGCATAACATTGCGCCCTTCAGCTGCTGCTTGGCCAAGAAGAAGGGCTGTTCCAGAAGGAGCATCAACTTTGTTAGCGTGATGCATTTCATAAACTTCGATATCAAAATCATCGGCTTCTAATGCTTTAGCGGCTTTCTTTACAAGGTTGGCTAAAAGATTTATTCCAAGGCTCATATTCCCGGATTTGACAATAGTTGTATATTTCGCAAAATCTGCAATTTTTTCTTCTTCTGTTTTGCTAAATCCTGTGGTGCCAATAATATGGACAAGGCTTTTTTGAGCAGCGTAGTTAGCATAAAGAATACTGGCTTCTGGTTGTGAAAAATCTAAAATACCTTCTGTATTAGAAAAGGCATTTTCGGGATTGTCAGTGATACTAATCCCAAGAGAATCTGAACCAATTAATGCACTGGCATCTTTTCCTACAAACGGTGAGCCTTTACGTACAAGAACAGCACAAAGTTCTACATCTCTCCTCTGCTGGATTGCTGTAATGAGTTCACGTCCCATTCTTCCATTTGCACCAACAACTGTAAGGCGCATTTTTATCTCCTTATAATACTTTACTGTGCAGTATAGGCACTGTGCAGTATAGGCAAATTCTTGCCTTCTTTCCAATGGTTCTTTTTCTTTATAGAAAAATTTTTTTCCTGCTTTAATTTATCTTGTTGTGCTGTAAAATACTGTTGTTTAGAGCAAGTGATATAAGATCTACAAATTTAAATAGAGATGTTTTTCGTTAGAGTGTGTGATGAATATTCCTAAGTAAGGTTTGCTTATGACACCTAAAGGAGATTGTGTATTACTTTACGCTTTTGTTTCTTTCGTTCTTTAAGGGGGGAGCGTTCTTCATGCAAAATAAGATCTCCCAAACAAAATAGACCTATGTTGTCAATTCATGCGCTTTTCTTAAAGAAATATTTATAAATTCTTCTAAACTTATTTTATGATAGTGCTCGTGAGTGGTATCACGAGAGAGTATCCATGAATAATATAACATCTATTCTGCGCCACTATCTTTATGCTTCATAAATAGAGAAAATTAGCATTATCATACGTTTTGTTAGCCTTTAATGTTTTAATAATTCTTGGCACTTAGGCATTTTCATTCTTTTCTTTAATATTCTTTCATTTACCAATTCCATTTGTGACGCATAAGAAAGCGATTTTGATTGTTTTAAATGTGATGAAGGTAATGAGAAAAAGATATTTGGAATTGATGATTAAGGTAAAAAAACGATTATTTATCATTGTATATCAATATGTTATCCATAAATAAAATCACGTAAAAGGGGATAAAAACAAGGGGCTAACAAGAAGTTGGATTGTTTTCACACGAGAGTTGGTCGGATTCTTCATCTTTTAGGAAAGTCAGTTAAAAAAATTGTTATGTTGTAAAAACGCATGATGAGGATTTTTTTTATTATAGAGCAAATAGTATATATGTTATGCAATGCGTTTTTTCATATATTGGGGAGACTTGAGGATAACATGCGTTAAGTATTGTTATTTTATTTGCCTAGCTTCTAATGATGCTACAGCTCTTGTATTTAAAGAGAGTCGTTAAAATGCTTTCTTAAATATTTTTTATTCCTGTGCTAATCTTTTTTTGTGACACGATAAGAAAGTGATTTTTGTGATTCAATTATAATGGGTTTTATTCTCTGTTTAATACGATCATAAATCAATGTATTATTATATTGTTTATACGCATGCATAAAAATTCATAAACCTATAAATATCCTTTAGATAAAATATCACTTTTATTTTTGTTTGTGAGAGAAGGCTAGAAATCAAGATCTGCATAGTGAGCACTTGCAACAATTCCGCGGACGCGATCTGTTAAAAGAGAACGAAAAGAAGGGCGTGATTTAATTCTCATATACCAGTCTTTGGCAGCAGGAGATTGTTCCCAGTCAATTTCCCCTAGAAAGTCAAGTACAGAAATAGAAGCTGCTGCTGCTAGATCTGCATAGGACAAGGCAGAACCGACTAAGCTATCGCGAGAGGCACAGAGCCAATTGAGATAGTTCATATGTGGTAAAATATTGGCACGTGCATTGCGTAAAATTTGTGAATTAGGAGCACCACCGCCAATGGCAAGTGGCATTTCACGTTTATGGATTCGTTCTCGTACGATATGGCGCGTTGCTTCATTTTCGAATTTATTTAAGAACCAGTCATTGAGACGGCGTACTTCCGCACGATCTAAAGGATTTTCTGGAAAGAGCTTATTTTCTTGTCGTAAACTTCCATGTGTTTCGTCTAAATATTCGCAGATAACAAGAGGACCTGATAATGGAACCTCGTGTTCATCGAGAAAAACAGGAACATGACCAGCGGGATTGAGGGCTAGAAATTCGTGTCTTCTTGCCCATTCATATTCTTCAATCAGTTGAGTGGTTACACCATATTCCCCAAGAATGAGGCGTATGAAGCGCGAGGCAGAGGATAGGGGAGAGTGAAAAAGTGTCAGCATAATTTACACTATCAAATAGAGTTGAAGAGAATTCTTTCAAGTAATCATTTTTATAAAGATGCTTGACTAGAAGTACAAGATCATTAGTAGCTGCTAGTAATTATAATTAATAAATTGTTAATGACTAGGAATTGTTCTCTTATGCGATGGTTTGCAAAATGGCAGCACGTAATTCTTCTAAACCGATAGCTTTTTCTGAAGAGGTTACAAGAAGCTCAGGATAAGCTGCTGGGCGTTTAAGAAGCTTTGTTTGTGTGCTCATAATTAATTTTTCCAAGGCATTTGATTTGATTTTATCGCTTTTTGTCAAAACAATGTGATAAGAAACAGCTGCTTTATCAAGGAGAGCAAGAACATCTTCATCATTATTTTTGATTCCGTGCCGTGAATCAATTAAGATATATACACGTTTTAACGTTGTGCGCCCCCGTAAATAGCTAAAAATCAAATTTGTCCACGCATCAACAAGATTTTTAGGAGCAGCAGCAAAACCATAACCAGGCATATCTACTAATGCTAGAGGGGGAAGGTCTCCTAGTTGCCCACTGAATCCATCGGGGACAAAATAATTAAGCTCTTGAGTCCGTCCTGGTGTATTTGAGGTACGTGCTAAGCTTTTTTGTTGGACGAGTGCGTTGATTAAAGATGATTTTCCAACATTGGAACGTCCTGCAAATGCAATTTCTGGTGGTCCTTCGGGGGGGAGAAAGCGTACTGCTGGTACACCACGAATAAAAATCCAATTGCGAGAAAAAATTCCAGAAAGGGAAGAATCTCTTGTCATTCATGCACTTCTTTTTTGGGTGATCTTCTCCAGATGGCTTTCAGATTATCAAAAAGCTCAATTTTAACTCCTTGGCGCTTCATCATGATACCTTGCTGAATGATTGATAATATATTGTTCCATGCCCAATAGATGACGAGACCAACAGGGAAAGAGGCGAGCATAAAAGTAAAGACAACAGGCATCCATGTGAATATCATCGCTTGGGTTTGGTCTTGAGGAGCGGGATTCATACGCATTTGTAAAAACATCGTTATTCCCATAATCAAAGGCCATGCACCAATCATAAGAAATGTTGGCGTTGTATATGGCAAGAGACCAAACAAGTTAAAAAGAGAAGTTGGATCGGGTGCCGCTAAATCTTTAATCCAGCCAAAGAAAGGGGCATGGCGCATTTCAATAGTGATATAGAGAACTTTATAAAGAGCAAAGAATATTGGGAATTGAACCAACATTGGCCAACAGCCTGCAAGGGGATTTATTTTTTCGGTTTTATATAGATCTATTATTGCCTTTTGTTGTTTGGTTTGGTCATCGGGATACTTTTCTTTTATTTCTAGCAACCGCGGTTGTAAAAGCTTCATGCGTGCCATAGATTTATAAGATTTATTGGCTAGAGGGAAAAGAAGAGTTTTTAAGAGAACTGTGACAAGAAGGATGGCGATACCAAAATTCCCTGTTTGTTTATAAAGAATATCAATGAGGGAAAACATTGGTTTGGTGATGAAATCAAACCAGCCCCAATCAATTAAAAGAGCAAACTTTTTGATTTTTAGGTCATTTTGATAATTATTAATAATTTCAACTTGTTTTGCACCAGCAAAAAGACGATTTGTAACAGTTTTTGTTTCATTTGGGGCAATCGTTAAAAGCGACCCTAGCAAGTCAGACTGATAATGCGTTTGCAAACGATCAAAATAAATAAAACGGCTTGTATATTCTTTATTTTGCGGGGGAATAACTGCTACAGCCCAATATTTATCGGTAATACCAATCCAACCTCCTGTTACTTTGGAAAAAGTCATGCTTTTTTGCCCATTATCAGGATTTGGGTCAAGCTCTGCTAAGGTTTTATATTTTTCAGTTTTGAGCGAATCTCCTGCAATACCTATCATACCTTCATGAAGTAAATAGGTTGCATTTGTATGTTCTGGTGGTGCAGCACGTGCAACGCGAGCATAGGACGAGAGATGTATTGGTTGATCGCTTTCATTGCTGATAGAATCCTCAATGGTAAACATGAAATGATTATCAACAGAAAGGGTCCGCCGGAAGATTTGTCCCTGTCCATTATTATAAATTAAAGTGATGGGTGTTGAAGGAGTCAGGATTGTATTGTTTCCCTCTATTTGCCATTTTGTATCCGATTGTGGCAAGGCTTTTGCTGGCAAAGACGCACTTGCAAAACCAAATTCAGCAAGGTAGGTCGTTTTGAAACCTTTAGGATTTAGCAAATCGATTTCCGGTGATTTTTTATCGACTGTTAAACGATATTTTTTGAGGTGAAGATCATCAAATTGTGCACCAACAAGATTAATAGAGCCTTCCAGTTCATTGGTTTTGATCGCAATACGCTCTGTTTTGTCCAATACAGCTTTCCGGATTTCAGGTGTCATGGGCTGTTCGATGATAGATGTAGCTTGATACGTTGAGGTATCGTCAGAAAAATCTGTCGTGGTAGTAGAAAGGGCTGATTGTTGTTTTGACAATTGCTGTGCGATGACTTGTTGTTTTTGTAACTTTGCTTGTTTGGGAGCAACATGAAGAAATTGCCATGCGATGAGCACCACGAAAGATAAGCCAATAGCGATAAAGAAATTGCGATTATATTCCATCCGTACACCCTTGTTGTTGTTGCTGATGTTTTATTTTTGGTTTTATTCGCCGATTTAATTCACTAATCAAGGATGTAAAAGGTGCATGTAACACATCACGGTACGCTACAATGACATAGTCTGTTCCTGCTTCCATGTGGTTTGTTACACCAACTCTCACGGCCTCACGCAAGCGCCTTTTAATACGATTACGTTTCACAGCATTACCGTTTTTACGGGTAACAGTGAAGCCTACACGTGCAAAAAGAGAATCTTTTCTTTCTGTTGTTTGTTCACGAGATTTAACTTCGAGCAAAAATAAAGGACCACGTCGTTTTTCTCCTGTACGGACAGCCAAAAAGTCTGCTCTTTTGCGAATACGGCAGGGATGTTTTTTCTTCATAAAAGAATATTTCGCAATTTCATTAAATGCCTGCAAGCAGACATTGTAGGTTCATAATAAAAGTTTCACAACGAAGAAACGATGAGCAATCCTCAATGGTTGTGAAAATTTAAATGGTTAAGCAGAAAGCCGCTTACGTCCACGAGCACGTCTTGCAGCAATAACTTTACGTCCTCCAGCTGTGGCCATGCGTGCACGAAACCCATGGCGGCGTTTACGGACAAGTTTAGAGGGTTGGTAAGTACGTTTCATTTATTTTAATACCGCGGAGTGCGGCCCTTCTTAATCTTCGTTTTATGAGTAGTTATGCGCGAGATAAACAATTTTATCCTATCATACGGCTGTTAACCCATAAGGAAAAATATAAAAAAAGTCAATCTTAGATTGTTTTTCTCTCTCTTGAAAGAATACAAAACACCTTATAACTATCTGTAACGCTTTTTTACAATACTGTACGAGTGTTAGAAAATAACGATTGAATCTACAGAACATAAATGGCGAGGGCCTTAAAGAATTAAAGAAGGTGTGACTGATTACTGTATGCTCAATTTAAAATATCCTTTAAGATTAAGAGTTTTTTTCAGTTTTTGTTTTTACAAAATTTTTATCAGAATATTCATTAAAGTGGTTGTAGCACAAACGTGATTGATAGGATTTTATAGCAGATTTTATGTTTGAGCTTCTTTATTTTAAGGATGGTTTCATATTTTTAAAGAGATAAGAGATATATACTTTATAATGCTGAGTAAAGTAGAAAATTATCAGGTGATGAACCTTGTAAGTATTTTTCGTTCTTATGCTTATATTTGCTGGTATTTTTATAGAGAGGAAAGAACATGGATCTTATCACAAGTGAGGCTGTCCGCAACGTATTACGTACAATCAAAGGACCAGATCTTGAAAGCGATATTGTGTCGTTGGGTCTTCTTTCAGAAATATTGATTGCTGATGGTAAGGTTTTCTTTTCCATTACAGTTCCTGATGGAGGTGTGCAAAAATGGGAATCATTGCGTCGTTCTGCTGAAAAGGTGGTATGTGCTTTGGAGGGAGTGAAATCTGCTGTTGTTACACTTACAGCAGAAAAAATAACAAAGACAGCACCTAGTCGAAGAGCAAATCTCTTACCGATCAAAATGCCCATAGAAGGTGTGCGGCATGTGATTGCTGTTGCTTCTGGAAAAGGAGGGGTCGGAAAATCTACGATGGCAATAAATATCGCCTTAGCTTTACAAGATTCTGGTTTCAAGACGGGGGTGATGGATGCTGATATTTATGGTCCTTCGTTGCCACGTTTGACAGGACTTGTTAATCAAAAACCACAGCTTATTGGAGAAAAAAAGATTCAACCTCTTGAAAAATTTGGACTTAAATTGATGTCGATGGGATTTTTGGTTGAGGAAGAAAAGCCGGTAGTATGGCGTGGTCCTATGGTTATGGCAGCTGTAACGCAATTGTTACGAGATGTTGTATGGGGGCCTCTGGACGTTTTAGTCGTTGATATGCCGCCCGGTACAGGGGATGCACAATTAACGCTTGCCCAACAGGTACAATTAACAGGTGCGTTGGTTGTCTCTACGCCCCAAGATCTTGCTTTAGTGGATGCACGTAAAGCAATAGAAATGTTCATGAAAGTTAATGTTCCTATTTTAGGACTCATTGAGAATATGAGTTATTTTATCGCTCCTGATACGGGAAAACGCTATGATATTTTTGGCTATGGTGGTGCACGGGCAGAATCGGAACGTCGAGAAGTCCCTTTCTTAGCGGAAATACCGCTTGATGCAGCTTTACGATTTTCTTCAGATGAAGGAATCCCTATTTTTGTTGCTAAGCCTAGTGAAGAGCATGCTAAACTATATCGTAAAATTGTTGATCAAATAAAAAATCAACTCTTTTGAATGTTTTTTTAGAGAGTTTATTAAAACACAATCATGAAAAACATAAAAATAGTTTCTTCTTTGGAAGGGGAAGTTTTAATGTGAGAATGGAGTATATTAGGTTAAATAAATAAAAAACTATTTATGCTTTTGGATAACCTGAAGGGGAAGCAAATTGAAGAGTTAGAGCCGTGAGGTAGAAAAAATATTGGACTTGAGGCTAAAAGAAGAAGACAGAAAATAAAAATAATTTAGAAAAATTGTAAAAGGTTGTAAAAAATATTTTAATAATCAATTTTTTCATAAAAAAGCATTTTTTGATGTGAGTTTTCTTGATATACATCTTCAACATTTAGTTTTTTCTTATTGAGATGATAAAAATATTGGTCAAGTCTTTTTAGAAGCATTCATTTTTTGCAAAGTAGCTTCAAGAGCCATTGTTAAAGCATTCCTTCCCCCTTGTTGAGAAAAGTAATTTGACAAAAATTCATTTGTTCCACCCTTTGTTGAAAACTCTTTTTCAAGCAGTGCAAAATCGAGAGATACAGAACGATCCGTTGCTATAGTTTTACGCATTTCATCTGTAAGATTTCCAAACATCATGGTAAGGAATTCTGCTGATTGTTGTTTTTTTAACCCTTGTGTTATAAACCATTGATGGGCAGTTTCTATAAAATTAAAATATACTCCCATAAGTGAACCAGCTGTCATAAAAAGATTAAACTGCTCTTCCTTATCCAGCACCAATGTGCCCCCCAATGCATCAAATAAAGTGCGTAAAAAGGGATGATTGGGATAGATTGGTGTCAAATTTTTGCATTCTGCAACAAAAGGTAATGGAACAGCACGATAAACTTTATGATTAATCCACTCTTCTATTTCTGCTGCTTTTGCCATAGCAAGTACGGAAATAACCAGCTGTTCTGGACGAAAACGAAGAGAGCGCAAAACGTCTTCTGCAATTTGGTTGGGCAAGCAAAGAAAAACACAATCACTAACATCGAGCAACGCTTGGTTATTTTCAGCAATCATAACTTTATCATAAGTGCGTGAAAGGCGCTTTGCTGTTTGTGCATTGCGAGGCGAAACAATAATGGAAGAAACATCAAAGTTGCTTGTCATTAAGCCATTCACCATTGAAGCACTGATTGTACCCGTTCCCAAAAAGCCAAGTCTCATTATCTATTTCTCAGTTTCATATTTTAAAAGGAATTTCAATCAACATTTCAGGTGTTTTAACTAACATAAACGCTAATTGAAGAAGCAACACATAACATAGCAAAAATAATCAAGCCCAAATAAATTTTAGGCTTGTCAAAGAGAACGGCAAAAGCAGAAAACCAACCAACAACAGCTGCGGCTAATGCAAATAAAAAACCTGGTTTATTCATAAGCACAATATGCATTGCCATTAAGCCACCAATAATTAGCGCTCCAAAAATGATGAGCAAACCTGTTGCAAACTTTTCATAATCATCCATATTTCGCTCCTTATAGCGCTCAATTATTACACACTTTTTAACGCATATGCACATAAAAACGAAATGTTTTTTATTGAATATGGTTAAAACGGGGAGGCCTTTTATTGATTAGATGTAAAAAATGCAGGGATATGCTGTGGCCAACGCCAAGGTAAAATTGCAATTAAATCAAAGCGTACAGACAAAAGGGCATAATCTTTTTGCCGTGCGAGCCAAATATCGGCAGCTGCCTCAATTCGCTTTTCATTCATTCGGGAAACCGCTTCCATTGCTTCAGCCAACGTTGAACGTGCTTTAACTTCAACGATTAACACAAGATTTCCGCGTCGTGCAATTAAATCAATTTCTCCACATTTTGTTTTAAAACGCCTTTCGGCAATGTGAAACCCTTTGCAACGTAGCCACAAAGCTGCCAATTTTTCTGCACGAACCCCTCGATAAAAAGACTTTTGTCTGCGTTTTTTTTGTATCATTTTACGCATTTTTTAAAAAGATTAATCGCTGAAAAAGTTCTTGCTTTTTTAAACCGGTTTTTTTTGCAACAAAAGCTGCCGCTTGAGCAGCAGAATGTGTCCGTGCGCGTTCTAATAGCATTTCATCAATTTCTTGATCACTTATCACATTTAAAGAAGAAGATGATTCTCCAACAAGTACAACAATTTCCCCACGAATATGTGCTTGTTTTCTGTAATTTTCTAACAAATTTCCCAAATTGGAAACATCTACTGTTTCAAACTTTTTTGTTAATTCACGACAAATGGCAGCAGGTCGATCAGCCGAAAAAAGTGTGACCATATCCTGTAAAGTTTCAACAAGACGATGCGGTGATTCATAAAAAATCAAAGTTGCTGGAATCTCTTTTAATTGTTCCAACCGTTTTCGGCGCTGTAGTTTTCGTGCACTCAAAAAACCTGCAAAAAAAAAGCTATCAGTAGGAAGCCCTGTCGGTATAAGAGCGGATAAAAGAGCGGATGCTCCAGGAATAGGAATAATTTTATGACCAGCTTTACGGGCCTCTTCCACCAATCGAAATCCAGGATCAGAAATAAGTGGTGTTCCGGCATCTGAAACAAGTGCTACTGTTTTGTTTTCTGCTAAAGCCGCTAAGAGCTTCGGACCCGCTTTTTGCGCATTATATTCATGATAGAGAAAAGGTTTTTTTTGAATGCCGTAACGTTCCAACAAAACACGTGTTACTCGCGTATCCTCACACGCTAAAATATCAATTCCTGCAAGCACTTGCAAAGCACGAAGCGTAATATCTGCAAGATTTCCGATAGGTGTTGCCACAAGATAAAGCCCTGATTCTATAACGGGTGCAGAATAAGCATGCGCACCTATAAAATATGCTTTTTCACACATGCTCTTTTCTTTTCATTAAATTCTCCTCACCACAAGATTTTTATCCATACTCATAAGCCATTTTGGCTCATTTTTTACCAGCACTTTTTTATCATTACAAAGGCTTACCTTATTCGAATAATCCGATTACACTACAATAAGATAATTTCATATTTAACGTCTTAATTTAACATTATTATCTATTTTGATCCGCGTTATTTTTTCCAGTAAAACAAATTCCAAATGTAACCAATATTCTATCAGCCCCATGATTTTCTATAAAGTTTTTCCTTCGAGAACAAAAAAAACAACTTTACCCATGTTATAATCTCATGCTTGTTTGTGCTCTTTGAAAAGCTAAGCTTTTTAGATTATTTCCATAACGCCGATTTTTCAAATATTCTATTGATATCCAAACTGTTTTTCTGAGCAAATGTAAACAGCCCCTTTTGAAACACATACAGTTAACTGGCAGCTGACTGTATTGTTATTGATCAAATATAAGCTCTTATCAGCAAAATACTTTATTTTTTCATATTCTCTACAGCTTTAACAGTATGCAGTATAATGAGTACCTTAGAAAAGTTTAAGGCTAAATTTTATCTTAAAGATTTGATTTATAATAGAAAATTTATTATTTTGCCTATTAATTAGGAGCTTTAAATATCGTAACATTATCTCAGATCTTCTTATAGTCAATTAATCAAAATCATTTTTGTGCATCTTGAAACCTCCTTAAAACAAAGATTATCGCCTCATTGGAGATCGCAGAGAAAATAATGCTGTTAGCTTGTACTTTTTATTTCATAAATATGGAACTGTTCGTTCACAGGATTGCGTTATACCTTTTTCGGATAGTGTCGCAAAATAATTGTTTGATATGAGAGCTATCTCTTAAAAACAAGCCCATGACTGAACAACACAAGTCTGCTTTAATTTTGGATACCTTATTTTTTCTGAAGGATATGCTCTCATAAAAAAACGTAAGTAATAAAAGCGGGGACAATACGTTATCTCTTCTTTTTAGAGGATATTGTGATGCTTTTGAAAGTTTTAAAACCGAATGGACAGATGATAGTAAAGAGGAAAACAGATTTTTCCTTTCAGATTTCATATTCTTTCTAAATGAAGCAGTATTTTCGTTTCAGAGATTACTCAAATAGAATATGCAATATTTTGCTCTAGCTACAAAAGCTGGAACGGCGTGCAGAGCTTTCATTCACCTTAATCTTTCTTTTAAATATACCACTTGTGTTCAATTTGGATGTTGATTTACAAGCAATAGCGAAAGCACAAGCTTTATAAAAAACAACTCTATAAAACGCGTCATAAAGTGGTCATGAAAGCTATTTTGTTTTTTATCAGGTTGTTTTGCTAATAGCGATAGTCTCCATGGCTTGGCATCTGCTTATTCTTACGGTATTTGTATACATTCATTGCAGTATATTGGTAAAGGTTAGACGCAAGGCGATTATCCTTGATGCAAAAATAAAAGGTTAATGTGAGATTAAGATTTTTTCGTGTCATTATCAGTAGAAACATTATAAAGGGCTTGAACAAGCATGCTCTTTATCTCTTTATCTCACAATGTTTTTTCTACATTCATTCGTGGTTTTTCTTGAGTGAGCATTACTTGGCAAGTGTAGGAGAAAAAATAAATGTGAAGCGCATCTTCAGGGGGGGCTCTTGGCTAGTTAAAACGATTGATGTTTCTTATGAGAGGGCTAAAAGCATTTTGGATCATATGGGAGAGGGGGTAAAGTAGAACAGGCTTATTTTCCTTCAGGTTTTCGAGAACCGCGGCTGTTCCTTTATCGCAGAATTGTCATGAATATATTCATTATTGTTTTGTCATTTAAATAAAAAAATTTTGATAAAAATATGTTATGTTTTTCTATTGAAAAAAGTCATACGGTAGGGAGAGTATTTTATATGA
This sequence comes from Bartonella sp. AP7XZML, assembly GCF_042195745.1. Classification (NCBI taxonomy): domain Bacteria; kingdom Pseudomonadati; phylum Pseudomonadota; class Alphaproteobacteria; order Hyphomicrobiales; family Bartonellaceae; genus Bartonella; species Bartonella sp. AP7XZML. The sequence continues at coordinate 28,447 of NZ_JBHIOT010000086.1, read as the reverse complement.
GAATAGAGTTCTTTTTACATTGTGAAAGAACGTATGCAGGAAGGTAATTGATAAATTTCTGATCTGAGGGAAATATTTTTATCCATTGCGTTTTGTATATTTCAATTTTAGGAGAATGAACAATGATTATACATTGGAAAATTACATATTGGGATAGAAGGGGCCCTCATTGCCTTGCGGACAGATCCAAGTGATATTTTGGTTTGGATCTTTGATGTCACACGTTTTACAATGTATACAATTTGAAGCGTTGATCACATAAGTCAGATGATCATTATACTCTAGCCACTCGTAGACAGCGGCGGGGCAATAGTTTGTGGAAGGTCCTCCGTAGATTGCATATTCAGAGTCCTTTTGCTTTTTTAATGAGGCTATTTTTAAATGGCAAGGTTGATTTTCTTCATGATGCGTATTGGAAAGGGCAACACTTGAAAGGCGATCAAAGGTTATAACGCCATCTGGTTTTGGGTAAGCAATGGGTTGAAATTTTTCTGCTGGTTCAAGGCATGCATAATCTTCCTTTCCATGGGAGAGTGTTTTAAATAAGGAAAATCCGAACAATTGTTGCCACCACATATCAAAACCAGCAAGTTTAATTCCATATTTTGTCCCATATTTTGCCCAGAGCGGTTTGGCATTTCGCACTTTATAAAGATCTTTGCCAATGAGCCCTTTTCGCCATTGTTCTTCGATTTCTTTAACCTCATCATGGGCACGCCCTTGTGCAAGAGCGGTAGCGATTTTATCGGCAGCTAATATGCCAGATAAGATGGCATTGTGTGATCCTTTGATACGAGGAACATTGACAAATCCAGCAGAGCAGCCAATAAGTGCCCCACCAGGAAAGGTGAGTTTTGGTACAGATTGCCAACCTCCTTCGCTGATAACACGTGCACCATAGGAAAGACGCTTTGCACCTTTAAAGATTTTATAGAGTTTTGGATGTGTTTTAAAACGTTGAAATTCTTCAAAGGGAGAAAGATAAGGATTTTTGTAATCTAAGTGCACAACAAAACCGACGGAAATGATATTGTTTTCTTGGTGATAAATAAAGCCACCGCCACCGGTATTATTGTCTAAGGGCCAACCCGTGAAATGTTGTACTAAACCGCGTTGGTGTTTGTTGGGATCAATTTCCCAGAGCTCTTTGAGACCAAGACCAAATTTTTGTGGTTCACGATTTTTGCTAAGGCTGAAATGTTGTATCAGTTGTTTTGCAATTGAGCCGCGTGCTCCTTCCGCAATCAGAGTATATTTTGCCAATAAAGCCATACCAGGCATATAATTTTTTCCAGGGGTTCCATCTTTGTTAAGCCCCATATCTCCGGTGAGAACACCAATAATAGCTCCGTTATCTTTTTGGATGATGGGTTCTGTTGCTGCGAAACCAGGATAGATTTCAACACCCAACGCTTCAGCTTTTTTGCTTAGCCAGCGGCAGACGCTCCCAAGCGAAACGATATAACATCCGTTATTTGATAAGATTTTAGGATGCAAAATATTGGGAAATACTGTGGACTTTTGAGGCTTTAGAAAAAAAAATTGGTCCTGTGTGACAGGGGTTGTGAAGGGATGGTCGTTATCATTTCGCCATTCTGGTAAGAGTGTATCGATACCAATGGGGTCAACAACTGCGCCAGAGAGAATATGTGCACCAACTTCGGTCCCTTTTTCAACAATTGTGACAGAAAGCTCAGGATTAATTTGTTTAAAACGAATTGCGGCAGAAAGCCCTGCAGGTCCTGCTCCGACAATGACTATGTCAAACTCCATACTTTCACGTTGGTCATGCAGAGGTGCTTTCATGGCTTATAAAGCTTTCTCCAATTCTGGAATAATTTGGTGGAGATCACCTACAAGGGTGTAATCGGCAATTTGCATGATGGGAGCTTCTTCATCTTTATTAATGGCAACAATAATTTGTGCATCCATTATACCGGCTAAATGCTGGATTGCACCGGAAATGCCAACGGCGATATAGAGTTCAGGGGCAACGACTTTTCCTGTTTGTCCAATTTGCCAATCATTGGGAGCATAGCCTGCATCCACTGCTGCGCGGCTGGCACCTAAAGCAGCATTTAATTTGTTTGCAAGAGGAAGAAGCAGGGCCATAAATTTCTCTTGAGAACCAAGACCACGCCCGCCTGATATAATAACACGTGCTGAGGTGAGCTCAGGACGATCACTTTTGTTTGTCTCTGCTTTTACGAAAGAAGAAAGATTTGGATTGGGAGCTGGTGTTATTGTTTTAATGGGAGCAGAATTATTTTGGGAAGGCGTTGGGGTGAAAGAAGCGGTGCGAACTGTTATAATTTTTTTATAATCATTGGTGCGTACAGTTTCAAATGCATTACCTGCATAAATTGGTCGTTTGAAGGTGTTGGGTGAAAGAATGGCGGTAATATCTGAAATTTGCATAAGATCAAGAAGAGCTGCTACGCGCGGCATCACATTTTTCCCAGTACTGCTGGATGCTGCCATGATCACATCATAATCCTTTGCTAACATGAGAATTGTATCTGACATAGGCTCGGCAAGTTGATGGGCTAAATAGTCTGCTTTTGCAATAAGAACTTGCCGCACACCATTAAGTTTAGCACTATTTTCCGCTATCGTTTGAATTTTTTCTCCGCAAACCAGAATATCGATATCGTTACTGAGTACGCATGCAGCGGTGAGTACTTTTGCTGTTTCTTCTGTATTATGATCGGCCAATAAAAGAATTGCCATAAGTTTTTGCCCTTTTATGTGAGTGTTGCTTTTACTCTAGTGGTGAGAATATTAAATGCAGTTCTTCTGTTTTAAGGCTCTGACAAGTTCTACTACATTTGCCACTTTTATACCGGATTGACGGGGTTTTGGCTCTTCAACGCTTAAAATTGTTAAGCGTGCTTTCGTATCGACGCCAAGATCAGTAAGAGATTTTTGTTCAATGATTTTCTTTTTTGCTTTCATGATATTGGGAAGAGAGGTGTAACGCGGTTCATTGAGCCGTAGATCGGCGGTCATAACCATGGGAAGGGGAAGACAAAGGGTTTGTGTTCCATTATCAACTTCACGAGTAACTGTAGCATGCTCATTTTCTATGTTAAGATGTGAGGCAAAAGTTGCTTGTCCCCACCCAAGAAGAGCAGCGAGCATTTGTCCTGTTTGGTTGCTATCGTCATCAATTGCTTGTTTTCCTAAAAAGACCATGTCGGGTTTTTCTTCATCAACAATGGTTTTGAGAATCTTAGCAATTGCTAAGGGTTCAAGTGTTTGATCCGTTGTGACAAGAAGTGCGCGATCAGCTCCCATTGCAAGTCCTGTTCGTAGAGTTTCTTGAGCTGCTTCTGGGCCAATTGAAACAAGAAGAACTTCTGAAATTTTACCGGATTCTTTTTGGCGAACGGCCTCCTCCACGGCTATCTCATCAAAAGGATTCATAGACATTTTTACGTGAGACAGATCAACGCCTGTACTATCCGGTTTGACGCGTATCTTGATGTTATAATCAACAACACGTTTGACAGCGACAATTATCTTCATAATGATCCTCTTTGTTTGTATGTTACAAGTTTATAGCAATACTCATAAGAAACCAAATTGTTTAGAATGAAGTCTCAATTTATAACTTGTGTTCTCTTTCGTATAAGCTTTTTTATGTTTACTTGTACTTTCTCGTCGTCATTTTCAATCTTCATATTTTTGCATTGCCATAATTGCCTTATTTGCTTGAATAAAAAGTAAAAAAATCAATCTGTCTTGTGAGAATATTCTTTTTTAGCTTCTTATGCTTTGTTTATGATGGTGCAATAGGTCCTTTATGCAATGAAAAATTAAGTGAAAAAGATAAAAATGGGGGAATGATTTTGCTCTTCAAATCTTGAAGAAAGAAAAATCAAAGATCTTTCTTTCAAATATTTTGGATAAAAATTGGGGAAAATATTTCTAACAAAAAAGTTTTTGAGAGTTCTTAAAGCTCTATTTACTAAAATAGAGCACACTTTCTCATCATTTGTTGCGATTCTTTTCAAAAAGGTTAATGAGGGGTAGGCGTTTGTGAATACGAAGGGTCATACGATCGACCAGGCGACCAAACAGGTTAGGAACGATAAAGTCTTTTCTTTTGTTGAACAGAAAGAGAGAATGGATACTTCTGTAGAAGTAACGATGTCGGATATTGCTCAAAAATTACGCACCGTTTATGCGCAAATGCAAATGAAGCATTCGCCTCGTTCTTTAATGCAGCAGAGTTCTGTAGAAGAGCATTTTAAATCTTACTTAGATGATATTAGTCGGGCCATTTTGGCTGAACATTATATACGTCGTCAAAGAGAAAAAAAGCTTTTCCAGTCTTTAGAGCAGATTAAAACAATTGTTCAAAGTTTGCAGAGTGAAAAAAAAAGCTTAGAAGAAGCAGCGGTAACACGACGGGTGTCTCGTTCAAAATCACCTGATTCTGTTGTACAAAAACTTGCTCACATGGAATGTGAGGGAAATCAAGAACGCTTATTACTTCAAAAGGTGCAAAATTTTTCGAAAGAAAACAGCATAATTTCACTCCAAACAAATGTTGAAAATACGTTGCAGCAAGAAAATAGAAGCCCTTTGCCCAGTGATGCTCTGCAATCTTCTTTTAAAAAGGTTGAGGGAGTAGTGAAGCATGCTGTGATAGAAGAAAAGGGGATGATGGGTGCTCAGGCATCTAATCATTGTATTGAGAATGATTTTTCTTCTTTAAGGACGCAGTCTCGGGAACATGTCTCGTTTTTATCTTATTTGGTAAAAAAAGGTGTTCTTTGTTTTTTAACCGTTGCATTTGTGGTAGCGATAACGTTATGTTTTTATAGCTTTTTAAAAGGAGCTCATTTTTTTTAGTTTTTATGATGTTGATGTTAGATGTGAAATGTATTGCGCATTCGTGTTTGTGCGGAAGCTGTAGCAACTAAAATTATCCTTTAAACACGCAACAGAGATTATTGGAAAAGAGGATAATTGGAGAGGATTCTCTAATTGTTAAAAAAACCTAAAATTATCTTGAAGGTTCTGTAAGTGAGTATTTATTTACCAATTGCTGAAATGTCACTCAATATGCTGATCTTGATTGGTATGGGAGTCGTTGCTGGTTTTTTTTCAGGCCTTTTTGGAATCGGTGGTGGGTTTCTCATCACGCCGTTATTGATTTTTTATAATATTCCTCCTGCTATTGCTGTTGGAACAGGTGCTAACCAGATGATTGCTTCATCTGTAACAGGAGCAATTACACATTTTAGAAGACGTACGCTCGATATTAAACTTGGTATTCTTTTGGCGATTGGAGGAGGGATTGGTTCTTTAATCGGGATTCAGGTTTTCTCTGTTTTGAAAAAGTTAGGTCAATTAGACTTAATGATTTCGCTTCTTTATGTGATTCTTCTTGGAAGTGTAGGAAGCTTGATGATCGTTGAAAGTTGGTATGATATGATGCGCAAGCGTAAGGCAGGAAAAGCCAATATTCGTCTTGCTGGTCGACATAATTGGATTCATCGCTTACCCTTAAAAATGCGTTTTCGGACATCTATGATATATGTTAGCATTATTCCAGTTTTAGGGATTGGTCTCATTGTGGGGTTGTTGTCTTCTATTATGGGAATTGGTGGGGGGTTCTTTATGATACCAGCATTGATTTATCTTCTGCGTGTTCCAACCAGTGTGGTGATTGGGACTTCACTTTTTCAGATTACATTTGTGTCTTCTTTCACGACAGTTTTGCAAAGTATGACTAATCAGTCCGTTGATATTGTCTTGGCTTTTTTGTTAATGCTTGGAGGAAGTATTGGTGCGCAATATGGAACACGGGTTGGACGGAAGTTAAAGGCTGAACAATTGCGTATGGCACTTGCATTTTTAGTGTTGATTGTGTGTATGCGTCTTGCTTTTCAATTATTTATACGCCCTGATAATCTTTTCTCTCTGGATATTCTTATGAGATAAAAATGGGTAGATTATTTTCTTTATACATCATTACAGGTTGCTTTTGTTTTATTTCTTTTTCTACATGGTCACATGTTGGGACGCCAGCTACATTCATTGATCAAGTTGACCACGAAACTGTCCAAATTATTGTAACAACGAATACGATCACTGTGGATGCAAATTTTGCTGGTCGTGATCTTTATATTGCTGGTGTTTTGGAAAATATTGATCCGTTATATTCTCGACAGAACCGTTATGATATTGTTGTAAGCTTGGAGGGACAAGATCGGACAATGGTGATGCGAGAAAAAAAACGCAATGCCGGTGTATGGGTCAATACAGATTCTCTTATTTTTAAAAAGGTTCCTCTTTTTTACTCTATGGTCACAACACGTGAAATTGACGGTATTACGAGCATTGAAGATTATAAACGCTTAGGGTTAGGATTACTCTATTTGCCATTGCAGACGGATGAACAAGATCAGAAAAAAATACAAATCTTTCGCGATGAACTTATAAAATTGCAAAAAGCTAAAAGCCTTTATTATGAGGAAGTGGGTGGGGTTCGTTTTGGTTCTGACACACTTTTCACAGCGCATTTTCGTTTGCCAGCAAATATCCCAGTTGGACATTATAAAGTTCGTGCTTATCTTTTTCGTGATGGACAGTTTATTGATAGTGCAACAACGACTCTTGAAATTGTTAAAGCACATATCACCTATACAATTTTTTATGCAGCGCACAAGTATCGTTTTTTATATGGTATTGTTGCAGTGATTATTGCTATTACTACAGGATTTTTGTGTCGTTTGATTTTTCGAAAAGATTAACGCAAGGAAAATGTTAAGGCTTTTATTTTTTATGAAAAATTCGTAAGATAAGAAAAATAGGCACAACAACAATAGCTCCTGTCATAGTTATATGGAAGAAATTTGTAAGCGTTATAAATCCTGCTTCCCATAGTGATTGAAAAAAATCTACTATTTTTTGTATGAGGTTTCGAGGTGTCCATCCCAAAAAATTCATTACGATGCCAATGAAGAATGAAAGAATAAGCAATTTTAGACTAACGCGGCTTAATTTTTCTCCAAGAAACGCATGAAAAGAATTTAATAAATTTTTTTTTCGCTTCATTCTAAGATACTTTCGAAGATCGTGTTTTTTATTGTATTATCATAGTACAACGATGTTATTATCATAAAGGAAAAACATTTTTTTATTTTTTCTTACTTTTTGAGTTTATCACCTTAGTCTGGTTAACGGTGCTGGTTTTTGAAATATACACATGTTTTATTGCATTTTTTGCGATATTTTCATGGCGCTTCTTTTATTAAATGAAGGGATATCCTTTCGTCTCGAGAATTTGTAGAGAAATTTTATAACGTTTCAGCATTTCTTATCAGAGTGAGAGTTCTAGTATATTGAAGATTTTGTAACGAACTTATTATTGTCGTGTATAGAAATAATATTTCAAGACAGTTTACTTAAAAAAAGACTATCTATTCTAATAAGGGTGTGCTTATATAGGTATTATATTTAGATATTTCAACCTTAGTGCATTGAAAAGATCTTTTTTTTTTCTGAAAAAATGTAAGCAATGAATTGAGTGTTGTTAAAGGAGCAAAGATATTAAAAATACGATGTGGAAAAAAGTTTTGTTATGTGTGGGTGCGTAAAGGAATATCAGGGGAGCCTATGCTCCTTTTATTTAGAAATAAAATATAATTTAAAAGCTGTTATTTAGCAGAGGATTATGGAAAAATTCAAAATTCCTCTTGTAGGGGAGGAGGTCATGTCGGTTGATGGGTAAATTTTCCTGTTTTGTTAAAATGTCAAATTGTTAGTAGAGCTCTTTGTTATTAAGGCGTTTAAGCTAACAAGGAAGAGCCTTTTGATGGCATAAAAAGGCGAGAGGAAAGAAGAGACAAGCTTACCCGACAAAAGAGAGAAAATAGTGGTTTTATAGTCTTCAATCGTAGGCGTTATGACATCATGAATAGGCTCTGTTATGGGGGAGCATTCATTGTATGTCAGAGTGTTTGTTGTTGCATGTTTTGGTTTGTCTTGGCTTATAGCCATGGGTAGAAGTCCGTGGTTGGTAAGTGGTGTTGTTTGAAGGTTTTAATAATACTTTGTTTGAGGCGCTTATGGATCATCTAACCTTATTATTAAGCATGTGCTTGTTGTGTGGGAAATTTATATAGTAAACTTTAAAAGGAAAAGTCTATGAACTTGAAGAAAAAAATATTACAAAATAGCAGCTCTCTTGTTTCTGCTCTTATGGCTTTGGCGATGGTTGCACAACAAGTTTCAGCAAAAACACCGGCTAATACCCTTGTGATGGCTTGGAATCTTGATGCAATCAGTACATTTGATCCCGCACAACTTAATGATGTTTATGGAAGTGAAATTGTTCGCAATGTTTGTGATAACTTGGTCAGTACTGCGACAGATGATCCTGCTAAAATGGTTCCCGCTTTAGCAACACATTGGGATGTTTCAGGTGATGATCACAGTACGGTGATTACTTTTCATTTACGTGATGGTTTGAAGTTTAATGATGGTCGATCAGCCAATGCCAATGATCTTCTTTGGAGTATGAAGCGGATTGTCAAATTGAAGATGGGTAATGCGGCAATTTTTAATGAATATGGAATTACAGAGCAAAATGTTGATGATGCTTTGCAAGCCCCAGATAAAAAAACAGTGGTGATGAAATTTGATAAGCCTTATCCAGCAGAGCTCATTCTTAATAATATTGTTGCAAGTCCGGCAACCGCTTTGCTTGATCGTCAGACAATTATGAAGCATGAAAAAGATGGCGATTTTGGAAATCAGTATTTGAAAAGTCATGCTGCTTGTGTTGGTCCTTATCAGTTAAAAAGTTGGCGCCCTGGAGAAGCTCTTTTGTTGCGTGCAAGCTCTCACTATTGGGGACAAGCGCCTAAACTGAAGCAGATTTTAATTCGCCATGTTGCAGAGCCCGGAACACAACGTTTGTTGTTGCAAAAGCACGATATTGATGTTGCTCGTGATTTGACCCCTGAAGATCTTGCAGATCTGCAAAAAACAACAGATGTTAAAATCGAAGAAGTGTTAGAACCATCTATGATGTACTGGGGATTTAACATGACAAATCCTATTTTTGCTAAGGAAAAAGTACGTTTGGCGATGCGTTATCTCATAGATTATGAAGGTCTTGGCAAGAAGCTTCTCAAAGGTGTTGGTGTTCCACGGGCCAGTTTTATTCCTCTTGGCAACTTTGGGGCTTTAGATGAAAAAGAGGGGCAACCCTTTAAACTTGATATTGCAAAAGCTAAGCAGCTTTTAGCAGAAGCTGGTTATCCGAATGGATTTGAGGCAAATTTTCTCGTATCAAATGCTCCTTATAGGCTGTTGGTTGCTCAGTCACTCCAAGATAGTGCCGCACAGGCAGGGGTGCGTCTTAAAATTGAGCGTTTGGCAGGTACACAGTTGTTTTCCAAACTTTATGCACGGGCTTTTGATACGATTTTTGTCGGATGGAATAACGATTCTGCGGATCCTCATACAATGGCTTCACGTCTTGTTTATAACCCTGATAATCGGTTTGAGGCAAAAAATACCGCCTATCCTAGTTGGCAGCATGGGTATTTTGATGCCAATATGAATCAAAAAGTTGAAGAGGCGTTATTTCAAAAAGATCCGCAAAAACGAGCGCAACTTTATGCTGATTTACAACGTGAACTGATGCAAAAAGGACCTTATGCGTTTATCTTTCAAAAATATAGCGTTATCGCGATGACACCTGATATCAAAAAGTGGGTTTGGAATAGTGCGCCACATATTTTTTATAGTAAAATTGAAAAATAAGAGTGTCTTCAATGTTGTTCAATAGATAAAGGGCATCGTCATGATATATTCGGCGTATTGTATAAATTTTAAGCTTTGCAGTGCGTCGAAGATCATAGGTAATGCGTGATATATTGTTGAGTGTCTTTTCAAGACATTCGTTTAAAGATATTTTTCATTCTCATTAGAGGTGTATTTAAGTGGATGTTAAGATAGATATTTCAATTTTTCTGAATTAGAAAGTGGTCAATTTATTTGTTAAAAAACTGAGTATAACATAAAGAAACGAAGTGTAACAAATGTCGCGGAATTTAGTAGTGCTAAAGGTGCAAAGGTTTTGCGATGTTGAAGGAAAGTTTTGTTATGGGGGTACACAAGGGATATCAGTTTTTTATGGTGTTTATATTTTCTTTTGCTTTGAAAGATGATGAGATGTCAATTGGAGGGAGTTATTTTACGGGGAGTGATGAAAAAATTAAATTTTCTTTTGAAGAAGGAATAAAAGTCGTTGCATTTGGCAAACTAACGAATTTTTCTGTTTTATCAAATCGTCAAATTGTTATGAAGACTCTTTGTTATTAAGGTACTTGAGCTAAAAGGGATAGTGCTTTGATGGTATAGAAAACGCCGGAAGAAATACGAGACAAGCTTGCTTAACAAGATAGAAAAAATACAGGTTTTATAGTCTTCAATAGTAGGCGTTATGATATCGTGATTAAGCTCTGTTGTTGGTGAGCGTTCATTGTATATCAGAGTGTTTTCCTTTGTATGTTTTAGTTTGGCTTATAAGTGTAGACAAGAGGAGTCATTGGCAAGAGGTGCTTGTTCTTGAAGATTTTAAAGTTTGGTCTTTAGGAGCCTATCGTTCGTCTAAACTTAAATTAAGCACGTTTTGCTGCATGGAGAATTTATACAATAAACGTTAAAAGGAAAATTCTATGAACGTGAAAAGAAAAATATTGAAAAAGGGCAGTTCTTTTGTTTCTGCTGTTCTTGCAATGGGGATGTTTGTGCAACAAGTTTCAGCAAAAACACCCGCCGATACGCTTGTGATGGCTTGGAATCTCGATCCAATAAATACATTTGACCCTGCACAACTCAATGACCGTTATGGAATTGAAGTGGTTAACAATATTTGTGATAATTTAGTCGTTTCTGCTACAGATGATGCTGCTAAAATGGTTCCTTCTTTAGCGAAGAGTTGGGATGTTTCAAGTGATGATCAGAGTACGGTGATTACTTTTCACTTGCGTGATGGTTTGAAGTTCAACGATGGTCGTCCTGCGAATGCCAATGATCTTGTTTGGGGTATGAAGCGGGTTGTCAAATTGAAATTGTCTAATGCGGCAACATTTAATGAATATGGGATTACAGAACAAAACGTTGATGAGGCTTTTCAAGCACCGGACGACAAAACGGTGGTGATGAAATTTGATAAACCTTATCCAGCAGAGCTCATTCTTAGCAATATTTCCACTAATCGCACTGCTGCCTTGCTGGATCGTGAGACACTCATGAAAAACGAACAAGATGGCGATATGGGAAACCGATATTTGGCCAGTCATTCTGCTTGTGTTGGTCCTTATCAGCTAGAGAGTTGGCGCCCTGGAGAAGGAATTTTGTTGCGTGCAAGCTCCAATTATTGGGGGGAGGCGCCTAAATTGAAGAAGATTTTAATTCGCCATGTCGCGGAGCCTGGAACGCAACGTTTATTATTGGAAAAACATGATATCGATGTTGCACGTAATCTGATGCCAGAGGATTTGGCAGATCTCCAAGCAACAACGGATATTAAAGTTGAAAAAGTGTTGGCGCCCTCCATGATCATATGGGGATTTAATGCGACAAACCCTATTTTTGCCAATGAAAAAGTGCGTTTGGCGATGCGTTATCTTATTGACTATGAAGGACTCGGTAAGACTCTTCTCAAAGATGTTGGTATTCCACGTGCAAGTTTTATTCCTCTTGGTAATCTTGGAGCTTTGGATGAAAAAGAGGGACAACCCTTTAAACTTGATCTCCAAAAAGCAAAGCAACTTTTAACGGAAGCCGGTTATCCGGATGGTTTTGAGGCCAGTATTTTTGCCGGTGCCTCTCCTTATCCTTTTGCTTTGCCTATTGCTCAGTCTCTCCAAGACAATGCAAAAAAAGTTGGAGTACGTTTTAAAATTGAACGTTTTGTAGGTACGCAGTTGTTTTCAAAATTTTATGCGCGTGGTTTTGATACGATTTTTTTCGGATGGAATAATGGCTCTGGGGACCCCCATACAATGGCTTCACGTCTTATTTATAATCCAGATAATCGGCTTGAGGCGAAAAATACAGGCTATGCGAGTTGGTGCCATGGGTATTTGGATGAAACTATGAATCAAAAGGTTCAAGATGCGTTGTTTCAAAAAGATCCCAAAAAACGGGCGCAAATGTATGCTGATTTACAACGTGATTTTATGCAGAAAGGGCCTTATGCTTTTATCTATCAGACATATGTTTCTGTAGCGATGACACCTGATGTCAAAAAATGGGTTTGGAATAGTGCACCACGTATTTTTTATAGTGCAATTGAAAAATAAAAAGGTATCAGGTTTATAAAATATAAAAAACATGGTCATGATATATTTGATGTATTGCAAAGCTCTTTAATACTTTGCAATACGTTGAATTCTATCGGGAATGGATTACTATGTTGTGTAGAGAATTTTATTTCAAAACATTCTATTGGGAAGAGAGGTTATTTATCTCGATAAATTCTACATGTATAGATATTAATATTTGATATTTCAATTTATATGTATAAAAAGTAATAAATTTGTTTGTTGCAAAAGACAGGTGTAACGAATAAAGCAAAATTTAGTGTTTCTGAAAAAATGGGGACTTTAAAATGTTTTGGTGAAAAAAACTGTTGTATGCGGGTACGTGGGAAACATCAAGCTACTCTTCTCATACCTCAGGTTACATTCCTTATGACTTAAAATATGATAATCTATAGGTTCGAAGCTGTTATTTGATACGGAGTTATAATAAAGTTCGAATTTTCTTCTGAAGAAGGGTGAAAATGGTTACGAAAAAATTTATTCAGGATCATCAAAATATCAAATTGTTTTGAGGCTTTTGAAGTAATTAGAGTAGCGCTTTGATGATACTTTTTAGAAAATCGCAAGAAGAAACTTGAAAAAGAAATCTTTTTAATGAAGCAAGGAAGGATTTTGGTCTGATATGCTCTGAATTATAAGTGCCGTGATGTCGTGTGCTATCGTGCGTGATAGCTTCATTTTAATCAGATCGTTTTGCGTTGCATATGTTCGTTTGTTCTATACGTATTTGGGGGGGAAGGAGCTTTTGAAAAGTGGCTGCTGCTTTTAGAGATTTTGATATTTTACCTCTAGGAGGCGTGTTTTCTAAGCATGATCTTATCATTTTTGCATGTTGTCACATGGGAAGTTATACAATAACCTTAAATTTTAAAAGGAAAATTCTATGAACGGGAAAAGAAAAATATTGAAAAAGGGCAGTTCTTTTGTTTCTGCTGTTCTTGCAATGGGGATGTTTGTGCAACAAGTTTCAGCGAAAACACCTGCCGATACGCTTGTGATGGCTTGGAATCTTGATACAATAAGTACATTTGATCCCGCACAAATCAATGACCGTTATGGTAATGAAGTTCTTGTTAATGTTTGTGATAATTTAGTCGTTTCTGCTACAGATGATGCTGCTAAAATGGTTCCTTCTTTAGCGAAGAGTTGGGATGTTTCAAGTGATGATCAGAGTACGGTGATTACTTTTCATTTGCGTGATGGTTTGAAGTTCAACGATGGTCGTCCTGCGAATGCCAATGATCTTATTTGGAGCATGAAGCGGGTTGTCAAATTGAAATTGTCTAATGCGGCAACATTTAATGAATATGGGATTACAGAACAAAATGTTGATGAGGCTTTTCAAGCACCGGACGACAAAACGGTTGTGATGAAATTTGATAAACCTTATCCAGCAGAGCTCATTCTTAGCCATTTTGCCACTAGTCGTACTCTTGCTTTGCTTGATCGTGAGACACTCATGAAACACGAAAAAAATGGTGATATGGGAAACCGGTATTTGGCAAGCCATTCTGCTTGCGTTGGTCCTTATCAGCTAGAGAGTTGGCGCCCTGGAGAAGGAATTTTGTTGCGTGCAAGCTCCAATTATTGGGGGGAGGCGCCTAAATTGAAGAAGATTTTAATTCGCCATGTTGCGGAACCTGGAACACAACGTTTATTGTTGCAAAAACACGATATCGATGTTGCACGTAATCTGATGCCAGAGGATTTGGCAGATCTCCAAGCAACAACGGATATTAAAGTTAAAAGAGTGTTAGAGCCATCCGTGATCATATGGGGGTTCAATGTGACAAACCCTATTTTTGCCAATGAAAAAGTGCGTTTAGCGATGCGCTATCTTATTGACTATGAAGGACTCGGTAAGACTCTTCTCAAAGATGTTGGTATTCCACGTGCAAGTTTTATTCCTCTTGGTAATCTTGGAGCTTTGGATGAAAAAGAGGGACAACCCTTTAAACTTGATCTCCAAAAAGCAAAGCAACTTTTAACAGAGGCAGGTTATCCGGATGGTTTTGAGGCCAGTATTTTTGCCGGTGCCTCTCCTTATCCTTTTGCTTTGCCTATTGCTCAGTCTCTCCAAGATAATGCAAAAAAGGTAGGGGTACGTTTTAAAATTGAACGCTTCGTAGGCACGCAGTTATTTTCAAAACTATCTGCACGTACTTTTGATACAATTTTTTTCGGATGGAATAATGATTCTGCGGATCCTCATACAATGGCTTCACGTCTTATTTATAATCCAGATAATCGGCTTGAGGCTAAAAATACAGGCTATGCGAGTTGGTGCCATGGGTATTTGGATGCAACTATGAATCAAAAGGTTCAAGATGCGTTGTTTCAAAAAGATCCCAAAAAACGGGCGCAAATGTATGCTGATTTGCAACGTGAATTTATGCAGAAAGGACCTTATGCTTTTATCTATCAGACGTATCACACGATAGCGATGACACCTGATGTTAAAAAATGGGTTTGGAATAGTGCACCACGTATTTTTTATAGTGCAATTGAAAAATAAAAAGGTATCAGGTTTATAAAATATAAAAAACATGGTCATGATATATTTGATGTATTGCAAAGCTCTTTAATACTTTGCAATACATTGGATTTTATCGGGAATGGATTACTATGTTGTGTAGAGAATTTTATTTCAGGAATTCTTATAGAAGATGTGTTTGTTTGGATGTTAGGATTGAATATTTTAACTTCTATTGATACAATTTTCGGATGAAATAATGACTTTAGACATCCCCATACAACGGCTTCAAGTTTTTTTACAACCCTGATAATCGATTTGAAATTAAAAATATAAGCTGTTCTAGCCGGTGTTATGGGTATTTTGATGAAGCTATAAATCAAAAGTTTAAAGATGTGTTGTTTCAAAAAGATTCACAGAAACGGGCGTAAAGAATTGAAAAATGGTAAGTTTGTTTAGTGAAAAAACAGGTGTAACAAATGTGGCAGAATTCACTGTTTCCGAAATAGCAGGGGCTCTAAAGCGTATTGTTGAAGAAAAGTTTGGTTATGTACGGGTGCGTGGGGAGATATCAGGGTACCGTGGTACTCATGCTTCGGGACATGCTTATTTTGCTTTAAAAGATGATAAGGCACGGTTGGAAGCTGTTATTTGGCGTGGAGTTATGGAAAAGCTCAAATTTCCTCCTGAAGAAGGGATGGAAGTAGTTGCTGTTGGTAAACTTACAACTTATCCAGGGTCATCGAAATATCAAATTGTCATTGAGGCTCTTGAACCAACGGGGGTTGGTGCTTTGATGACACTTCTTGAAAATCGTAAGAAAAAGTTTTTAGAAGAAGGCTTGTTTGATGAAGAAAAGAAAAAAACTTTGCCTTATATGCCTCGAATTTTAGGCGTTGTAACATCACCAACAGGTGCTGTTATTCGTGATATTATTCATCGTATATCCGATCGTTTTCCGTTGCATATTTTGGTTTGGCCTGTACGTGTTCAGGGGGAAACAAGTGGGAGGGAAGTGGCTGTTGCTGTTGAAGGTTTTAATGCTCTTGGTCCAGGTGGACTTATTCCAAAACCTGATCTTATTATTGTTGCACGGGGAGGAGGAAGTTTAGAAGATTTGTGGGGGTTTAATGACGAAGCTGTTGTTCGTGCTATTTATGAATCTTCTCTTCCTGTTATTTCTGCTGTTGGGCATGAAACGGACTGGACCTTGATTGATTATGTGGCTGATTGGCGCGCTCCAACTCCTACCGCCGCAGCAGAACGGGCTGTTCCTGTTAAGCTTGATCTCGAGGTGCTGGTGGCATCGCTTGATGCACGTTTGCGCAAGGGACTCGCGCGTTATTTGGATTTTTATCGACAAAAATTGCGTGCTACTCTACGAGCTCTTCCGACTGCCGATCAACTTTTTGCTCTACCACGGCGTGGTTTGGATGAAACTTCAAGTCGATTGCAGCGTGCTCTTTGTGTAAGCTACGATAAAAAACGTTTTTCTTTTCATGCACTTGGTGTGCGTCTTTCACTGCGTTTGTTAAATAGTGAAAAAGCACAACGCAATACAAAGGAATATACGGTACGTCTTCAGCGTGCTTTTGTGCGTAGTGTGGAAAAACAACGTGCTGGGTTAGAGGTAGTATCTAGGCTTTTAAAAAGCACTTCATATCAGAATATTTTGGAGCGCGGTTTTGTTTTGGCTTTGGGGAAAGAGAATAAGCCCATTAAACGCTTGGCTCAGTTTCCTGAAATGGGGCACATAAATTTACGTTTTTTTGATGGAGATATCAGTGTTGCAACACAAGAGCCTATTTCCGCTAAACGGTCAAAACACAAGCAGATAAAGTCGCCAAGCGATGATCAAGGAACTCTCTTTTAATACGGTTAATGCCATGCTTGCGGAAGGTCTTCTTAAGGGAGTAGATGGAAAAGTTCGTTGCGCATGGGCTGGAACGGATCCACTTTATTGTGCTTATCATGATACCGAATGGGGAAAGCCTGTTTTTGAGGATATTCGTTTGTTTGAGAAAATTTGTCTTGAAGGTTTCCAAGCGGGGCTTTCTTGGTTTACAATTTTAAAAAAACGCTCTTTTTTTCGCGTTGCATTTGATCACTTTGACTTTGAAAAGATTGTTCATTACGATGAGCTAAAGGTGAAAATGTTAATGCAAAATAAAGACATTGTTCGCCATCAAGGAAAAATTCAATCAGTGCTTAATAATGCACTTAGAGCACAAGAAATTATAACAGAGTGGGGAAGTTTGTCCCACTATTTTTGGTCTTTTCAACCACCACCATCAGAGCGTTATGAAAAGATAGATTTTCAAACACTGTTGGCTAACCCTATGACACCTGCTTCTCTTCGTCTTTCTCAAGACTTGAAGAGACGTGGCTGGACATTCGTTGGTCCCACAATTTGTTATGCTTTTATGCAGTCCGTAGGGATTGTTAATGATCATCTTGAAGGATGTTTTTGTCGATAAATTGGCAAACTGTCTTTTGTAAGAGTAATGATCAATAGGATAATAATTGAATTATTTAATAAATGTATAAATTATACAATTCCGCTGTATAAGATAATTGAAATATACAAACTATACAATATTAATGATTTTCTATTGTTGTTGGCACTAAAAACGATAAAGGTATAATTTTGAGGATGAAAAAACAGACGCAAAAAGGAGTGATATCTTAACTGTTATGTATCTGAAGTGAGATAATGGTAATGTCTTGTATGTTTTAAAGAAACATCTAGTTACACCAAAGCCCATTTTGCGATGCAGCTCATGAATGCTTGACAGTAAATCCATCGTGCACTCCATCTTTACGCTTATGAAGGAGAAGATCGGCACCATCACACATTTACTAGCTCTCAATGTTGTGTAACAGTCTTTGGCATTTATAATGCTTCAGAAGAGGTGTTTTTATTTCCGTTAGTGACATGACCGTTATAATTAATGAATATTTTATTCATGTTTATTGACGAATGCAAAGTGGTTTTTAGATGGGGTGCTGTTGTTGCATTGTTTTACTTTGCTTGTATGACTGTTGGTTTATTTATATGTAGGTCGATTGCCCAATGCTTACCTAGGCAATATAAAATGAAATGCAGCGATGAAAAATTGAAGTTAAATGACTCAAGCTGCTTGTGTTAGGTTTTATTATCTGATAACTTTCCTTCACTAGAGAGGAATTTTACTGCGTGTGAGCTCCAGTTTTGGGAGGATACTTAAGCTCAGACAGACTGGTATTCACTGCATTGCTTCGTTGAATCTCTGTATGTTTCCGCTGGAAACGAGAGTTCTATTGCGGTATGTTGCTTTCTGTTCTATTTTTATAGTGGTAAAGCAATGATGCACACTAAAGTTTAGAAGGGTTTGTATTCGTTATGTCTTTGGGGGGAAGCGTCTAATGAATTTTGTTTTTATCAATGGGAGAATGCATTTTAGTGTGTATTCTTTTATTGTAAGCTTTATTTCTAAAAAGATAAAGCGTGGAGGGAATGATTCTTCTCATTTTTCCTTTATCTTTGTTAACGCGTTTGGTTTTGTTGGTAAAAACGTAAAACTTTTGACACTTAGTTTTCAAAAGATTAAGCAGATTGTTGTGGGGGGTAGCGTTTTAGAAAAGATATTTTCTTATGTCTTTCTGCTGTTTCAGTGCCGTTTTGGTCATGTAGTAAAGATGCGCCGCATCTTGAAACTGAGTGTTTGAGGGGGATGACTATTTTTAAAGTTTGCATATTTTATTTTAAATGTCGCCTAAAGGAATAGAATAATGAATTCATAAATTTTTGCGTAATGATCTTTTTAAAGCTCACTATTTTTTTGGGCGACAAGGCTTGTTGATGATTAATAGGGAACTGATATAGTGCATTATCATATGCAAAGAGGTTATGAAAAGAATGTAATACTGGTTAGCAAAACATATATTGTATGTTCGCTATGGTTTATTGAGACGTAAGTCAATGAATTTATCAAGTAGATGACTCTGTGTAGGTGATTAGAAATATAGGCGATTAGAACGTATTTATTCAATGTTATAATTATAAATTTGCTATATTATTTCAGCGTCATTAATTGATAAAAAATAAATAAAGGGAAAAGTTTATGAACTTGAAGAAAACAATATTGAAAAGTAGCAGCTCTCTTGTTTCTGCTTTTATAGCTTTGGCGATGGTTGCACAACAAGTTTCAGCAAAAACACCGGCTAATACCCTTGTGATGGCTTGGAATCTTGATGCAATTAGTACATTTGATCCCGCACAACTTAATGATGTTTATGGAAGTGAAATTATTTACAATATTTGTGATAATTTGGTCAGTACTGCGACAGATGATCCTGCTAAAATGGTTCCCGCTTTAGCAACACATTGGGATGTTTCAGGTGATGATTACAGTACGGTGATTACTTTTCATTTACGTGATGGTTTGAAGTTTAATGATGGCAGATCAGCCAATGCCAATGATCTTGTTTGGGGTATGAAGCGGATTGTCAAATTGAAGATGGGTAATGCGGCAATTTTTAATGAATATGGAATTACAGAACAAAATGTTGATGATGCTTTGCAAGCTCCCGATGAGAAAACAGTGGTGATGAAATTTGATAAGCCTTATCCAGCAGAGCTCATTCTTAATAATATTGTTGCGAGTCGTGCAACAGCTTTGCTTGATCGTAAGACGATTATGAAGCACGAAAAAAATGGCGATTTTGGAAATCAGTATTTGAAAAGTCATGCTGCTTGTGTTGGTCCTTATCAGTTAAAAAGTTGGCGCCCTGGAGAAGCTCTTTTGTTGCGTGCAAGCTCTCACTATTGGGGACAAGCGCCTAAACTGAAGCAGATTTTAATTCGCCATGTTGCAGAGCCCGGAACACAACGTTTGTTGTTGCAAAAACATGATATTGATGTTGCTCGTAATTTGACACCTGAAGATCTTGCAGATCTGCAAAAAACAACAGATGTTAAAGTTGAAAGAGTGTTAGTGCCAACTATGATGTACTGGGGATTCAATACGACGAATCCTATTTTTGCTAAGGAAAAAGTGCGCTTGGCGATGCGTTATCTCATAGATTATGAAGGTCTTGGCAAGAAGCTTCTCAAAGGGATTGGTATCCCACGGGCCAGTTTTATTCCTCTTGGCAATGTTGGGGCTTTGGATGAAAAAGAGGGGCAACCCTTTAAACTTGATATTGCAAAAGCAAAACAGCTTTTAGCAGAGGCTGGTTATCCGAACGGATTTGAGGCAAATTTTCTCGTGTCAAACACTCCTTATACTTTGTTACTTGCTCAGTCACTCCAAGATAGTGCCGCACAGGCGGGGGTGCGTCTTAAAATTGAACGTGTAGCAGGTACACAGTTGTTTTCAAAAGTTAATGCACGGGCTTTTGATACGGCTTTTATCGGATGGAATAATGATTCTGTGGATCCTCATACAATGGCTTCACGTCTTATTTTCAATCCAGATAATCGTTTTGAGGCTAGAAATACAGCCTATCCTAGTTGGCAGCATGGGTATTTTGATGCCAATATGAATCAAAAAGTTGAAGAGGCGTTATTTCAAAAAGATCCGCAAAAACGGGCACAACTTTATGCTGATTTACAACGTGAATTAATGCAAAAAGGACCTTATGCGTTTATCTTTCAACAATATAGCGTTGTCGCGATGACGCCTGATGTCAAAAAATGGGTTTGGAATAGTGCACCGCGTATTTTTTATAGTAAAATTGAAAAATAAGTGTGTCTTTTTAGTGTTATCAAAGCTAAAAAGAGCTTAATCATAATTGCATGATGAAAATATTCTCCCATATAAAGCTCTTCAGTTTTTTTAGGATGAAACTGTGAGGGATATTTGTGTAGTAGCAGTATATAATTAAGATCGTTTATAGGGAGCGATGAATATAGAAAGTTATATTGGGGAGGATCTTTGTTTATGGTTATAGTCTCTGCATCCCGAATATAGACTGATGTATAAGAAAATTATTTTATAGATGCTTAGTTTGATTAAATGAAATTGATGTCTAATGCTATGCTATTTAAGCAAAATAACAATCACTTTGTGTGAAAAGGTAGAAGAATACAAAAGGAAGAGATAAAATGGGAAAACAAAGAATATTGAAAAAATTTTCTATTTTATTAAGCTCAATCGTTTTTTTTAATGGGGCTGTAACATCGGCATTCAGTGCCTCATCTAAAGATATATTGGTAATGGCATGGAATATTGATTCAATTAGTAGTTTTGATCCAGCGCAAACTGTTGAGGTTGTGACGAGTGAGTTATTGACGAATATTTGCAGCGCGTTAGTGCAATATGATGAGCATGATCCTACAAAAATTCGCCCTGCTATGGCAAAATCTTGGGACGTTTTAGACAATGGCAAAAGAATAGTCTTTCATCTTCGTGATGATTTAAAGTTTAATGATGGAAGGATGGCTACAGCGCAAGATCTGGTATGGTCGATGCGACGGATTATTAAATTAGGATTAAGCTATGCTCAATCTTTAATGGATTATGGGTTTACCAAAAACAATATTGAAACAAATATTCAGGCTCTTGATGATAAGACTTTACAATTAAAATTAGATAAACCCTATCCTATTCAGCTCATATTGACTGTTATTGGACAATCTTATGCTTCTGCTTTGCTTGATCGGAAAACAATTGAAGCACAGAGTATTAACGGTGATATGGGGAATAAATATTTAGCAACACATACAGCTTGTGTTGGACCTTATAAATTGGTGAGCTGGTCTCCAGGAGATAAAGTTGTGTTAGAGGCGACACAACATTATTGGGGCGATGTGCCTAAAATTAAGCAGATTGTTGTGCAGCATGTAGCGGATTCATCAAGTCAAAGACTTCTTTTGGAAAAAGGTGATGTGGATATAGTGCGTGATCTTTCTTCAGAGGATATTTTAGATCTTGAAAAAAAAGGAGGCCCAGTCAAAATTAGTCGTGTTTTGCGTCCGCAGATTATTTACTTATCGTTAAATAATAAGAATGCAATTTTTGCGAATGAAAAGGTCAGATTGGCACTTCGTTATTTGGTTGATTATGAAGGTCTTGGAAAAACTGTTTTGAAAGGGATTGCTATTCCTCGGGCAACTTATATGTCTTTAGG
Source organism: Bartonella sp. AP7XZML (assembly GCF_042195745.1). Lineage (NCBI taxonomy): Bacteria > Pseudomonadati > Pseudomonadota > Alphaproteobacteria > Hyphomicrobiales > Bartonellaceae > Bartonella > Bartonella sp. AP7XZML. The sequence continues at coordinate 6,502 of NZ_JBHIOT010000086.1, read as the reverse complement.
TGTTCCAGGTGCTTTAGATGAAAAAGAAGGTTTGCCTTTTCAGTTGGATTTGAAAAAAGCAAAACAACTGATTACTGAAGCTGGTTATCCTAATGGGTTTAAAGCTAATCTTTTAGTTGGAAGCCTTAGTTATATGTCGTCTGTTGCACAGTCTATTCAAGCCAATGCACGCAAAATTGGTGTTGAGCTTACAATTGAAAAAATGGCACAAAATCAATTGTTGAGCCGTGTACGTGGTGGAAATTATGATACTGCTATTATGGGGTGGGGGAGTGCCGATCCTGATGGACATCCTGCTTCATTAAATCACGTGTTTAACCCTGATCCAACATTTACAAAAAAGCACAATATGTATTTAGCTTGGCGCGCTGGGTATTATGATGAAAATATTAATAACATGGTGATGGATGCTTTGTTTGAGAAAGACCCCAATAAGCGTATCATGCAATATCGTACTTTACAGCATTATGTGCTAGAGCATGGTCCTATGGTTTATTTATTTCAGACATATTATACCGTTGGTATGGGGCCTGATGTCAAAAAATGGATTTGGAACAGTTATAGACTTTATTACAATGAAGCAGAAAAATAAAAAGAAGCATGTTATAGAAAAGGATTGTAGAACATGCTTAATAAGAGATTGTTTTGTTATATAAAAAAGTATTTGCTTTATGTTTTGTCGCTACAGAGGGGATTTTTATAATGGTTTTGCCACTTTCAGAGACTGAAAGAGCTGTATCAGAAAAGCAGAAAAAATTATTTTTATGGGATTTTTTATGCAAAGGATTGAAACTTCTTATTTCAGTTTTTATCACATTGCTTGGGTTGGTGACGATCACTTTTTTTCTTGGTCATCTTCTTCCTCTAGATCCGGTTCTATCTATTCTTGGTGATAATATTAGTCAGGAAGCTTATGATGCAATGTATTATAAGCTGGGTCTTGATAAGCCGTTGATTGTCCAATATTGGAAATATCTTCATAATGTATTTTTGTTTGATTTTGGAGATTCTTTAACTTCTGGGCGACCTGTTCTAGCCGATATTATGCGTGTATTTCCTGCAACATTAGAGCTTGCAACCGTTGCTATTGTTATTGGCACAAGTCTTGGAATTCCATTTGGTGTTTTTGCAGCAATGTATCGCGATTCATTTATTGATTATGTTGTCCGTGTTTTTACACTTGTAAGTTATTCTACTCCAACATTTTGGCTCGGATTAATGGCGTTGTTAATATTTTACGCCAAGCTTGGCTGGGTTGGTGGCCCAGGACGACTTGATTTTCTTTATGAATATTCTTTTGAACCAAAAACAGGATTTTTCCTTTGGGATACTGCAAGCCAAGGACAATGGGAGGCTTTTGGTAATGTTTTTAGTCACGTTATTATGCCTGCTTTGATCTTGGCTTTCGGTGCTATGGCTTATATTAGCCGTATGACTCGTGGGTTTATGATTGAGCAGCTTAATCAGGAATATATCATTACTGCACGTGTAAAGGGATTATCGTGGGCGCGAACCGTTTGGGGGCATGCCTTTCGAAATGCTGCTGTTCAAATTATTACCGTTGTTGCACTTTCTTATGCTTTTTTATTAGAAGGGGCTGTTTTAACGGAGACAGTTTTTGCTTGGCCTGGTTTTGGACATTACTTGACAAATGCTCTTTTAGCCGGAGATATGAATGCAGTTGTAGGATGTACTTTACTTGTAGGATTTATCTTTGTCGCCATTAATTTATTTTCTGATTTGCTTTATCGCATTTTTGATCCAAGGACACGTTGAATATGACAGTAAGTAATCATCATAAATCGCGATCATCATCTTCTTTGGGTAGTTGGTTAAACGATCCTGTTCCAAACTCCATAATTCAAGCGAACATACAAAGAATTTATCACGCACTGGCTAAGTTTTTTCATAACTTTTCGGCTGTATTCGGTCTGCTTATTATTTGTATTATTATCATATGTGCATTTTTTGCTCCTTGGATTGCTACGCATGATTTTCTTAGCAATGATCTGGGGCATCGGTTGCAGCCACCCTCTATGGCGCATTATTTTGGAACAGATGAATTGGGACGTGATATTTTTAGTCGCCTTGTTTTTGGTTCCCGTATTACTCTTTATGTTGTTTTTCTTACAACAGTTATTGTAGGTCCAATAGGGCTTATTGTTGGAACTGTATCTGGTTATATGGGCGGATGGGTTGATACTGTGCTCATGCGCATTGTCGATATTTTTCTTGCTTTTCCAGGTTTGATTTTAGCTCTTGCATTTTCAGCCGCATTGGGACCAGGGATTGAAAATGCTTCTATTGCAATTTCAATTGCAGCATGGCCACCAATTGCACGTTTAGCACGTGCTGAGACTTTGACAATACGTTCTTCTGATTATGTTTCTGTAGTTCGCCTGCAAGGGGCCTCTGCTTGGCGAATTATTTTGTTTCATGTTGCGCCCATGTGTATTCCTTCAGTGATTGTACGATTAACTTTGGATATGTCTGGAATTATTTTAACGGCTGCTGGTCTTGGTTTTTTAGGGTTGGGAGCTCAACTTCCAAGTCCTGAATGGGGTGCGATGCTTTCTTCAGGGCGGGAATTTATGATGACAAATTGGTGGTTGGCGGCAATACCAGGCTGTGCAATATTATTTGCAAGTCTTGCTTTCAACCTTTTAGGTGATGGTCTTCGTGATGTATTGGATCCACGCAATGGGTAATAAATTATTAGAAGTAGAAGATTTACGTATTTCTTTTCCTACAACGCGCGGCATTTCAGAAGTTGTGCGTGGCGTTAGTTTTTCTGTTGGAAAAGAAAAAATTGGAATTGTTGGTGAATCCGGATCTGGAAAATCGATGACTGGGCGCGCAATACTAAGGTTGAGTCCAAAAGCAGCCATTGTTAAAGCTAAAAAAATGCGCTTTGAGGATGTTGATTTATTGGCCGCAAGTGAATCTCAGATGCGAAAAATCCGTGGGAAACGTATTTCAATGATTTTACAGGATCCCAAATATTCACTTAATCCATTAATACGGATCGGGGAACAGATTATGGAGGCTTACCGTATTCATTACCGTGTTTCAAAAGCTGAAGCGAGGGAGCGCACCATATCTATGTTAGAATCTGTTCATATTCGTGATCCTGAACATGTGATGCGTCTCTTTCCTCATGAAATATCTGGGGGGATGGGGCAGCGCGTGATGATTGCAATGATGCTCATTCCAAAACCTGATTTAATTATTGCCGATGAGCCAACATCTGCACTTGATATTACGGTCAGACGACAAGTTTTATCTGTATTAGATGAACTTGTGACAAAATCTGGAACGGGACTTATTTTCATTAGTCATGATTTAAATATGATTGCTGATTTTTGTGATCGTATTTTGGTGATGTATGCGGGCCGTGTCTTAGAAGAGTTGCCTGCTTCTGATTTGTCTCACGCTTGTCATCCTTATACAAAGGCGTTGCTCGCGAGTTTGCCACGGCTTGATAATCCAGTTGATATTTTGGCTGTTCCTGAGCGTGATCCTGATTGGTTGTATAATCCTACGATTGTTAATGGCGTTGAGGAGGTTCCTCATGACAAATTGTGAGAATATTATTGATGTTTCTAATTTATCTGTAACTTTTGGGCACAGGCATAAGGCAGTAACAGTTGTTAAAAATGTTAATTTTCATATTAAGCGTGGTGAAGCTTATGGTTTGATTGGTGAATCCGGATGTGGAAAGTCAACTATTTTGAATACATTGGTGGGGCTTATTCCAGATTATAGTGGAAAATTCCTTTTTGCTGGACAAGAAGTTGAAAAGAAAAGAAGTAAGGATTTTTTACGCTGTATTCAAATGGTTTTTCAAGATCCTTATGCTTCGCTGCATCCAAGAAAAATGGTCCATACGGTTCTTTCTGAATCGCTCAAAATCCATGGAATGGATAATCAAAGAGAGTGGGTGGAGGATGCTTTAGATTCCGTTGGTTTAGATTCTTCATTTCTTTATCGTTATCCTCATGAGTTGTCTGGAGGGCAGCGTCAGCGTATTGCTCTTGCACGTGCTTTAATTATTGAGCCAGAGGTGTTGTTGCTTGATGAGCCAACATCTGCATTGGATGTGTCGGTACAGGCTGAAATTTTAAACTTGTTGAAATCACTGCGCGTGAGAAAAAAGCTTACTTATTTAATGGTATCCCATGATCTTGCTGTTGTTGCACATATTTGTGAACGTGTTGGAATTATGCATAAAGGGATTATTCTTGAAGAGCTTAGCAATGATGAATTGCGTAATCTACATGCGCAACACGATTATACAAAGGAGTTTTTTGAAGCAAGTATAGAGCCTATTGTCCATAGAGAGCAAAGAGCATGATCAATTTTACAGAAGAGAAAATGCAATTTTATTTGTTTTGAAGTTTCTGGAGATGTTTGGCGGCATTGTTAAGAGGGAAGGGGATAATAGGATTTTTTCAGTATGAATTTTCTGGGCAGTGTTTGAGCTGTAATATTTTAAATCCTATTAGAACTTCCATTTTGAAATATATGAGTGACTTATAACATACATCCCTTTGTTTGATATTATTGCATTATTTTTTACTTATCATTTTATGTTCAAAAGTTTTATTTTGGAATTTTAAGCATTAAATTCGTGAGAAATAAAAAAGATAGTAATGTTGTATTTTCTAGAAAAGCTTCTCATTATTTTACAATATCATTTTGTTTTTGGTTGTTCTCTTTTTTACAGTTTTATTCTTTATAAAAAGAATTTTTTGTAAAAAACAGCCAATGGTCAATGACTGTCTTCAAATATTTCGCTGTTCTCTATTTAAAAAAGCGCTTAAAAACAGCTTATAATAAACCAAAAAGGCAGCAATATGCTGCCTTTTTGTTAAATTGAATAGGCTATTTTTACAGTCTTGATTTAAAACTGATAGAGTATTCCTCCTGAAAAGCTTGCACCACTTATACCAGTTTTTGAAGCTTTTGTTGATAGCTGACATCACCATGAAGGGAGAGGTTAGCGGACAATTGTGGGCCACCTTCAACGGAACTTCCCGAGGGGTCACATTTATAATACTTATCAATATGGAATGTCTGATCATCACCAAAGGTTTTGATTAAGTTTACTTTTCCATAGAAAGACATAGGACGACTGTTTTCAGTGGCAATGGTTTTTGTCAAACGTCCACCAACACGGGATTATCCATTGAGAAGGATTTTGCATCTCAATGGTCAGATTATCAGCATCTTTAATGGTATCAAACATCAAATGTTGATAGGCAAGCTGTGCCTGCGGTTCGAATGTTACGCCTTGGATACCCGTTGCAAATTGTTTGCTAACAGTTGTGGAGATCGCCAACATTTTTGCATTTTTCAATTTTGCGGTTGTACTAATGAGGGCATTGGTGATCTTTCCCTTTAGGAAGACATAGGATAACAGCGTATCAAGATAGAAACTACTTGTCATGTTGTATGGTTCCATAGGTTGTGAGTAACCATTTTTCCACAGTACTCTTATTTGCATCTTGCATATCTTTTGGGGTGAAAGAGAGTTGCTCGTAGGTTCGGACAAGACCCAAATGTGTTGTAGATATTTTTTCCTTCTGCGCGACAAGGTTAATAGCTCCTTGTAGAACAGCATAGTGAAGATTAGCACTGCTATAACCATATCTACTAGAAGTACTTTATCCAATGGCGCCTTTACGCTTGTGGCAGAAAGCTATGATCCGTCATTGGGGCAAGTTGCTCTGGTTTTAAATGGTGAAGACGGTGTTCTCAAAAGTGGTGGTTCTTTTGTCTTAACCGCAGATGTTTTGGACAATGCCGGCAGTATTGGTTCAAGTGGTGATGGGGTTGCGCTCAATGTGAGCGCTGATCTGAGTAATAGTGGGCTGATTTATGCCAAGAAATCTGCCATTTTCTCCTTGGATGGGGATTTTATTAATAAGTTTGCCGATGTCATTGCTGAAGACAATCTCATCATCCGTGGCTTAAGTGGAGAGCGGGCTGGTCATGTGATCAACAGCTCGGGTCTTTTAGAAGCCGTGTCCGGCGATATGACCTTCGATGTCTCAGCGCTTACCAACATGCGTGAAGGTGGGGTTGAAGTTAGCGATAAAGTGGTTTCTCACAGTTACGTGCAAGGAGAATGGGAAAATATCCCAAATGTTGATAAACACACAAGGATCAAGAAAAATATCGACACTACGATCATTCGTCAGCAGCCTCATTTTACCAATAATGCGGCACAGATTTTGGTAGGGCGTCATCTCACGGTCCATGCCGGTGATATCCGCAATAGCTATAGTTTGATTGCTGCTAATGGCAACATTGAGATGCAGGGTGATACGCTGCTCAATGAGGGGCGTGATTTAATTGAAACAACCAAGATTGTAACTGAAACACGCTACAGATATAAGCAATGTAGTGCCACAAATCCAGCATGTATAGGGCAAGGTGCAGAAGAATGGGATGGTCCTACTTTTACCCAAACACTCAAACGCACTTATGATGCTGTTTA